>RFHW01000101.1 GCA_003695745.1 Methanobacteriota archaeon
AACAGCCACAGCCAGAGGAATATGTAGACGCTTGAGAGGCTTTCTTTGTCCACGAAGCCTGCGTGGGTCCTTGTGAGGGTGGAGGGTATTATCTGCCAGAGTAGGGCGGAGAGAAGACCGGTTTTCTCGTCAAGAAGCTCCTTTGCCAGAAGATAGAGCGGCACCGCGGCAAGGGATGTGAATATGGCCGGAAATGCCACCATATAGTCCATTACAGTCATGCCTGTAAATCTCACGAGCTTGTAGGTGTAGGCTATGAAATAGGGCAGGCCAAGGATGTCAACCTTCCACACCGGTCTCCCTGTAGGATAATATGCCAGAGGATCGATTTTCGGTATATATCCGAGGTCAAGTATGTAGTTCACCATCCTGTAGTGGAACCAGCAGTCAAGCTCGGGGCCGACCCTCGGGCCTGCGGTGAGATAGCGTATTGCAAATCCGATGAGAAAGATGGCGAGCAGCAGCGGGGCAACCCGGTATCTATGGTATCGCTCCGCGGCCTTGGCAAGGTTCATAAGGAGGGGATTTCACAGGTAGTATTTAACTTTTTGGTGGAATAGAGGATGAAGACACGGCGGTTCATAATAACCGGGAGCCTGATGCTGACGCTGAGCAACCTTGGCGTCCGGCTGCTCGGCTATGTCTATCGGATAGTGATGGGCAGGATGCTCACGCCCTATGAATACGGTGTCTTGAACCTTGCCCTGCCCCTGCAGTTCATGGTCATTGTGCTCACCTCTGCCGGGATTGCGCCGAGCATCGCTAAATTCGTATCAGAGGCCCGGGCAAAGGGTGAGGATGTTAACAGGCTCGCTTCATCCTGCCTGTTCTACTACACCTCTGCCGGAGCCCTGGTGGGGCTTTTCTTCCTTGCCATTGCATCGCCCCTGGCCCACTCGGTGTTCAGGGATGGGAGCGTGCTTCTGCCGCTGCAGATATCGGCTGCGGCCGTTCCTTTCGGCATCCTCATCTCAGTCTATACCGGGTTGTTCCAGGGTTTAAAAAAGGTGGGCTACATGAGCGGGGTGCTCCTTTTTGAGCAGGGGATGCGATTGATACTGGCATGGCTGTTTGTGGCGGCGGGATTCGGGGTGGTGGGCGCCATAGGAGGCTCGACACTCGGCTTTGCCGCGGCCCTCCCCCTTGCCTATGTGTTGCTCAGAGGCTTGGGGCTGAGATCCGGCGGCCCTGATTTCCGGCTTTTCAGGGAGGTCTTCTACTTTTCAATCCCCACGTCGATTACCGCTCTCTCCACGTTCATCTTCGCCTATGCAGACATAGTGCTCATCGGCTTCTACATGGATGCGGCAGAGGTGGGCATATACTCGGCGGCCTCGCCTGCCTCAAGGCTCATCATGGCCTTTACGATGGCCCTCTATGCCGTCCTCATACCCTCTGTTTCAGAGACCTCCATCAAGGGCGGGAGAAAAAAGGTTAGATCCCATTTTGTGCTTTCACTGCTGGCCCTCGCCGCTGTGATGGTGCCTGCAACCGCCCTGTCTCTTCTCTTTTCTGAGCAGATAATCGCCCTGCTCTTCACAGAGCAGTATATCTTTGCAGCAGCCTCCTTTGAGATCCTCGTCGTCGGCGTGGCCTTCCTGAGCCTGTTCATGATCAACTCGGCCATATTCCAGGGCCTTGGAAACCCGAAGACCCCGATGAAGATCCTCATAGGATTCGCAGCCCTCGACGTAGCCTTCAACATCCTTCTCATACCCCGCTTCGGCATAGAGGGGGCTGCCTTCTCCACCGCTCTGGCAGGCGTCGGCGCCGGCATCCTCTCCACCGCCGCATTGGCTAAATATTTAAATACCTCCGGGGAGAATGCTACTTGACAAAGGTGGTTTTACCGTGTTTCGCAGACTTAAGAGGATCATCGGGCTTGAGAAATTAATGGGCGTCTTCAGGAAGCAAAAAGCGATAAGCCTGGGCTTCTACGGCGCTGTGAACGCAGGCAAGACCACCCTTGCGAACAGGATTTCCATGGACTGGCTGGGCCGTGAGGTAGGCACCGTCTCTGAGATCCCCCATGAGACGCGGGAGATCCAGAAGGTGGAGAACGTGAAGGTGGAGACCGACAACGGCGCCCTCAACATGAACATCATCGACATGCCCGGGATCGCGACGCAGGTGGACTACAAGGAGCTGGAGAAATACGGGCTTGCCGAGGAGGAGGCAAAGGAGCGGGCGAAAGAGGCGACAAAGGGAGTGATCGAGGCCATAAAATGGCTTGACAATGTGGATGCCGTGCTCGTGGTGATGGACTCCACAAAAGACCCCTATACACAGGTGAACATCACCATTATAGGGAACCTGGAGGCAAGGGAGATCCCCATGATCATCGTTGCAAACAAGATCGATGAGAAGGAGGCTGCGCCAGAGAGCATTGAAAACGCCTTCCCCCAGCATGTGGTCGTCCCCATCTCTGCAAGCACCGGGGAGAACATTGAGGAGCTTTATCGAGCTATACAGGAGCATTTAACCTGAAAGGAGGAGATCTGTTTGGCATCTAAAAGGAAGACTGCAAAGAAGAAGACGGGGTCTGGCAAAAAGGGGTCGGCAGAAGAGATCAGGCTCGACTTCATACCTGCAGAGATGCTTTCAGCCAAGAGCAGCCCGGACAAGCTTGAGATGATCCTTTCCCGTGTGAAGAAGAACATCATAGTGGTTCTGGAGGAGGCCCTGACGCCTCAGGAGGAGGCAGACCTGATACAGCAGGCCATGTCAGAGATAGACTCAAAGGAGTTCTTCGGGATAGAGTTCTACCGCATAGGGCACCGGGAGGCCACCCTTCTGGACAGGATCTCCAGTTTCCTGACCAAGCGGCGTGCCGGGATAACCATCGTAGGGCCTACGAGGATGGTGGAGGCCATTAAAAAGGAGCCAGACCACATATCTGTCTTTGCAAGGGCCGGAGGTTGAGCGACTCGATGCCCCACAAATGCACCAAGTGCGGCAGGGTATATGAAGAGGGCTCTGATGCCATTTTAACAGGATGCGAGTGCGGGAACAGGCTCTTCTTCTACTTCAGGAAGGTCACCGATGAGGAGGCGCAGACCATGGTGAAGGAGGGCACAGCCGAGATTGAGGAGTCTGCAAGCGCCATAATCGGGATAAAGGATGGCGAGCCGGTGCTGGACAAGGGCAGCGACATATGGAACATCAAGGTCAGGGACGGCGTATATGAGATCGACATCGCCTCCCTCATGAGCGGCGAGCCCATTATCGTTGCCGGCGAGGAAGGCCGATACCTGGTGAGCCTCTCATCGGCGTTCAAGAAGAAAAAGAAGTGAATGTCCCATGAAACGCTGGCCCTGTCTTTTGCTCTTGCTCTTTCTCCTGGCTCCGGCGCAGGCGGCCGGGCAGGTGACTGTGAAGGCCCACAACATCTCCTATGAGCTCGGCGACGGCGAGGCCCTGATAAAGGAGACCATCGTCTTTGAAAACCCCCATGGAAGCGGGACCCACACCTACGACGGCACCATCATCCTGGAGCGCGGCAGGATATGGGATGTTCATATATCTGGCGTCAACGGCTGGGTGAACAACAGAACCCTACCTGTGACGATCGTCCTTGACTTCTCCAAAACACCCATATACAGCACAGGGCTGCAGAACACAAGGACCGTCACGTTGACCTACGCCACAGGCGACCTGAGCGGCACCTTCTCCATGGACGGCAGGGGAAAGGGCAACCTATTCACAGGCAACATCCTGCTTCCGCTGCCAGAGGACGTGGACCCCGGAGACACATACATGAAGATCAGGGCCCTGCGGGGCTACCAGTTCGGAGAGATACGCCCGCCTGCAGAGGTGAGCGAGCAGGGCGAGATATCCTATTTCATGTCCGCCGATGACAGAAAGGTTTACAAGGGGTTCATCGTGAGGATAGAGTACGCCGATTTCAGGGACGCGGCCTTCTTCAATCTCGATGTGATCCGGCGGAGGCTTGATGATGCGAAGGCAAGGGCCGAGGAGGCCCGGTCCACCATACTCAACGCCAAGGCCTACAAGGCAAACACCACCGTGGCGGAGGAGAGGCTGAACAGCTCCCTCGCATTCATAAACCTCTCAGAAAGCTATATGGCCCAGGCCGAAAGCCTCCTTGAGGAGAAGGAGTTCTATCAGGCCTTTCTCTCCACAAACGCATCGGCAGAGCTGGCCAAAAGGGCGATCAGGACAGCTTCAGAGGCAGAAAGAGAGGCCAGCCTCCAGCTTCAGAAGGCCATAAACGAGAAGATAGAGCAGCTTGAGAACATCACCGCCGCCACCCCCACCCCGGCCCCGGCACCGCCAGAGAAAAAGGAGGTGGAGCATCCGAAGAACAGGACCCCTGCCACGCCGGCGGCCACAACGCCGCCTGAGACAGTGGAGGAGCCCTCCGCCGGAGGCGCCGGCAGAGCCCTGATCCTTGTGCTGGCCCTCATCATCATAGCAGCGGCGGCAGCTGTGGCGGCGAGGAAAGGGAAAAAGAGGGGGAGGCGGCTTGCGGCTGTGAAGGACTTCAGATCCATCTCGGACCTGAAGAGAAAGAGCTACAGCGGCTTTGAGGAGAAGCTCTCAGACGTGAAGAAGGAGACCACCATCGCCGGGGAGATACGCAGGCTCACACGGGAGAAGGAGAAATACCTCCTCGGGCTGGAGAATCTGGACAAGAAAAAGCTGGCAGGGGAGATGGGAGAGGCGGTATACAAAAAGGAGAAGGCTCGCTTTGAGGACCATATAAAGGAGCTGGAGAGACAGATAGAGGCCCTTGAGAAGGAGCTTCCAAAGAAAGGCGGGTTAGATGAGAAAGATAGCTCAGATCGACCTGGATCAGGCTGATGATCTGGAGGAGCTCATCCGCCAGTACAGCGGCGCAGGCGCCCTGGGCGCAGGGGACATTGCAAAGGGCGTCGACATCATGGAGGAGATCTTCAAAGACCACACAGCGTTCCTTGGTCTGGCAGGGCCCATGGTGGCATCAGGACTTCGAAAGATCATAACAGACCTCATCAAAGAGGGGTTCATAGATGGGGTGGTCACGAACGGCGCCAACATAGTCCACGACCTCATCGAGGCATTGGGAGGCGCCCACTACACAGAAAGCCAGGAAAGGGATGATGCCGCCCTGCACAAAGAGGGGCTGGGGCGGATCGGGAACGTCCTTACAAAGACGAGGGATTTCGAGGTCTTCGAAGAGAAGGTGCAGGAGATGCTCCATGACATGGATGAGACCCTCCGTGGGAACATGTCTGTTGCAGAGCTCACAGCCGAGCTTGGCAGAAGGCTGGACGACGAAGACTCCTTTCTGAAGGCCGCCTACGATAGGGGCGTCCCCGTCTTCTCCCCCGGGATAACGGACTCCATGCTGGGCCTGCAGATGTGGATCTTCGCGCAGGACAACACCCTCCTGCTGAACGTTCTCAAGGACATGCCCATCCTCTCAGACATGGTGTTCAGGGCAGAGAAAACAGGCGCCATATTCCTTGGCGGCGGCCTGCCCAAACACTATATCATGGGCGCAAACCTCCTGCGCGGAGGACTCGATGCCGCTGTGCAGATCACCCTTGACCGCCCTGAGGCCGGGTCGCTGAGCGGCGCACGCCTTGAGGAAGGAATTTCATGGGGCAAGATGAAGGACACAGAGAAAAAGGTGACCGTCATCGGCGATGCCACCATGCTCTTCCCGCTCATGGTCTGGGCCGTTAGAAAAAGAATATAAACCCTGTCTGGTGAATCTTGTCCCATGTTCGACGCCAAGAGGTTTATTGAGGAGGCCATCAGCGAGATCAAAGAACAGGTGGGCGACGGCACCGCCATAATCGGGCTCTCAGGCGGGGTGGACAGCAGTGTCGCAGCGACGCTGGTCCACAGGGCCATCGGCAGACATCTTGTGGCCGTCTTTGTGAACCACGGCTTCATGCGAAAAGGGGAGGAGGAGCAGATCATCCGGACCTTCAGAGGGGAGCTGGGGATGAACCTCGTGGTCATCGATGCCAGAAAGAGGTTTTTCGAAGCGCTGAAGGGTGTGAAGGACCCTGAGGAGAAACGCAAGGTCATCGGCGAGGTCTTCATCAGGGTCTTTGAAGAGGAGGCGGAGAAAGAGGAGGCGCAGTTTCTGGTGCAGGGAACCATCGCCCCGGACTGGATAGAGAGCGACGGAGGCATAAAAAGCCATCACAACGTGGCAGGCCTCCCCTCCGGGATGGTGCTCAAGCTCGTTGAGCCGCTGCGCGACATCTACAAGGACGAGGTGCGGGCGGTGGCGCGGGAGCTTGGCCTGCCCCAGTCGATCTCAGAGCGGATGCCCTTCCCAGGCCCCGGCCTCGCGGTGAGGGTGCTCGGCGAGGTGACGCCTGAGAAGGTGGAGATCGTGCGGGAGGCAAACGCCATAGTAGAAGAAGAGATAGAAAGGGCAGGTCTCAGGCCATGGCAGGCCCTCGCGGCCATGCCGGAGGGCCGGAGCGTGGGCGTCAAGGGCGATATCAGGGAC
>RFHW01000102.1 GCA_003695745.1 Methanobacteriota archaeon
CAATACCCCAAGCCATTCTGATACTCATCATAGCAATAGGGTTTTACTCGATGACACTAAATGGCAGCCCTCTTCTCTATACGGTGATACTGATACTTGCATCCCTAGTGGGTCTTTCATTCGGCCTTCTTTTTTCAATCATCAGCAAAACAAAGGAACAGGCCGTGCAACTGGTCCCGTTTGTCATCCTGATTTTCATAGTCCTTGCAGGCGAGCTAATACTGTTTGAAAACATGTCATCGCCTCTCAGGCAGATCGCTGAAAACCTTCCGCTGAGTCTTGCCAATCAAAGTCTTAAAGCCATCATGCTCCATGGAAAAGGCTTTCAGAGCGTTTTTGGAGATTTAGTCAAGCTAATACTCTGGATAATTTCACTCAATGTTATTGCTTTTATTAGATTTTACACAGAAAAATGATTATGGCATCTTCCCAATAAGTAGAGCAATTACTACAACAACCTAAAGGCACCTAGCTTTTCTCATGTCTCTATAGTCCTCTCCATAGTCTTAGCGTGAGGGTCGATGCAATAAATATAATAAAGGGGAAGGCCTAAAAAGATGGCGTGAAAAGGAGGCAACACTAGTGGAGCTCCTGACCATCGATGACTTTGACCTGAAGGGCAAGAAGGTCCTGTTGAGGGTTGACATAAACTCCCCCCTTGATCCGAGGAGCGGCGGCATCCTTGACACCACGAGGATAAGGGGCTATGTGCCTGATCTGGAGAGGCTTTCAGGCTCCAAGGTGGTGGTGCTCGCCCATCAGTCAAGGCCCGGGAAGAGCGATTTCACCACCCTTGAGCGGCACGCCCAGGTCCTCGCAGGCATGTTGAAGAGGAAGGTGCGCTATGTGGATGATGTCTTCGGGGGGCTGGCCAAAAGGGCGATCTCAGAGCTGAAAGACGGCGAGGTGCTGGTGCTGGAAAACGTGCGGTTCTGCTCTGAGGAGGTGTGCAGGGAGATAACGGCAAGACCCCCCATTGAGCAGGCCAAGACCAATCTTGTGAAGAAGCTCTCAAGCTATGTGGACTTCTATGTGAATGACGCCTTTGCCGTGTCCCACCGCTCACAGCCTTCTATTGTCGCCTTCCCGGCGGTGCTCCCAAGCTGCATAGGCCCGGCCATGGAGCGGGAGATCAAGACCCTTTCAAAGGTGCTTGAGTCACAGGAGGGGCCGAAGGTCTTTGCTCTGGGAGGGGCGAAGGCAGATGACTCCTTTTTAATAACCAAGAACGTGCTCACAAAGGGGATCGCGGACAGGGTGCTGCTCTCCGGCGTCATCGGGATAATATTCCTGGCCGCGGCAGGCGCCGGCATCGGGAAGGCGAACAAAAGGCTCATCCATGATCTTGGATTTGACGAGTATATCTCGCAGGCAAAGGAGCTGCTGACGCGCTTTAAGGACAAGATTGCGCTGCCTGTGGATATGGCCTATGAGAAGGGCGGCAGGAGGGCAGAGGCGCCTTCAGAGCGGTTCCCGGATAAACAGGCCCTTGACATCGGCTCTAAGACGATAAAGGCCTTTTCAGAGGAGGCCAGAAAGGCAAAGATCATCGTTGCCAATGGCCCGGCAGGCGTCTTTGAGATGAACGGCTTTGGACTGGGGACAGAGAGGCTTCTTGACTCCATATCCAGGTCGAAGGCCCTCTCAGTGATCGGAGGAGGGCATCTCACAACCGTTGCCGACGCAGGAGGATTCAGAGACAGCATAACCCATATAAGCTCTGGCGGCGGGGCCTGTGTGTCATTCCTCTCAGGTCAGCCGCTCCCAGGGCTTGAGGCGCTGAAAAAGCCAGTGAAGGAGGGGGCATGACCAGATACATCGTTGTGGCATCAGGGAAAGGCGGGGTTGGAAAGACAACCCTTGCAGCCAACATAGCCGTAGCCCTTGCCAAGCTGGGGAAGAACGTGGCCGTTCTCGATGCCGATGTGGTGATGGCGAACCTTGAGATCATAATGGGCATCCGCAACCCGCCTGTGGCCCTTATTGACACACTCAGCGGCAGGCTGAGCATTGAGGACGTGCTCTATGAGGGTCCGGAGGGCGTGAAAGTGATCCCTGCAGGGATTACCCTGGACGGCTTCAACGAGAGGAACATGGATATGCTCAAATCCGCTCTCAGGGAGATTCCCCGTGACATCGACATCCTTGTCATTGATGCGCCGGCAGGGAGAGACGCTGCGATGGTGATGGATGAGGGCCAGGAGGTCCTGATAGTAACGCTGCCAACGGTGTCCTCTGTCTCAGACGCCCTGAAGATGAAGATCCTTGGCGAGAGGATGGGGGCAAAGATCATCGGTGTCATTGTGAACCGCGTTGAGGGCAAGCCCCGCGAGCTCTCCCTTGAGGACATTGAGAACGCCATTGAGGCAGGTGTCATATCGATTGTTGAGGAGTCTGAGGTGGTGAAGGAGGCCCTCGCCTATGAAACGCCCTTTGTGACGCGCTTCCCGAAGGCAAAGGTCTCTGTGGAGGTCTTCAGGCTTGCGGCCTCGCTCATCGGCAGGCAGATATATGTTGAAGAGGAGGGGGTTCTCGACAGGATAAAGGCCTGGCTGACCGGGCTGATGAGACGGTAAAAATGGGGTTCTTTGAATGGATCGGCCAGAATAAGGCGTCTCTTTTTGCATATCTTTCGGTGGGGCTGGTGGCCCTTTTCATCGGCCGGACGATCGTCTACGGACCTGCCCTTCTCCTCAGGATATTCCTGATCCTCACCATACTTGTCTTTGCAGCCCTCATCATAATGCAGATACGGGGCATCCTCAGGGAGGGATCATGACCCTCTGGCAGCGATGAAGAATCCAAGGAGGGCGAGGAGCGAGGCCGAGTACATGACGCTGTGGAAGCCGTATCTCTGTGACAGGGCCCCGCCGAGCACAGGTCCGAGGCCTATGCATATGCCCAGAATAGAGTTGAGTATGCCCACTGACGTTGCCTTTTCAGGGTTTCTGCCTGTGAGATAGACGAGGTCGCCCACATATAGGAATGAGTAGGAGACTGCGAGGAGGGCCTGCAGCGGTATGACCCACCGGAAATCAGGGGCCAGCGTGTATGCGAAGAAGACTGCGGCTGATAGGAGAAGCCCCGTCTTTATGAGCTTCATGTCATCGGCGAAGTCCAGCCTTCGCATGACCACGGCCTGGCCGCCCATGTTGATGAAGTAGAGGATGCCGATCCAGAGTTTGCTTGCTCCGATGTGTGCGAGGAAGAGCGGGAAGATCGCCCAGATCGAATAGGCGCCAAAGTGGCGCAGGAAGGCGGAGACATAGATGCGGATGTTCCGTCTGAATGTCTCTATGGGGAAGAGTGGTGTGTGGCGGGGTCTGAAATTTATTTCAGGCAGCTGGAGGACCGTGAAAAGGGAGATTACGAATAGAAGGGAGCTTATGAGGAACACGCTCCAGAATGAGGCAAGAGGGCTGATCCGTTCAAGGGCCTCTCCCTCTTGGGCTATGATGCCTGCAAGGAGGCCGCCTGCTGCCCATCCCATGGAGCCGTAGGAGCTGAAGGTCCCCATCCCTCCGCCTGTGTCAGACACATAGGCTATCAGGGGGGCGGTGAAGATGCCCAGTGAAAACCCGGACAGGCCTCTGATTATCATGAGGGAGTGGGGCGACCATGCAACGGCCTGCAGCAGGAAGGTTATTGCCGAGAGGAATACGCCAAGGACGATGAACCTCTTCCGTCCTTTTATGTCTGAGGCCCTGCTGAAGATGTATGAGGAGATGAAGAGGGAGAGGCCGTACACGGCCCCTACAAGGCCGACCTCCATCATGGAGGCTCCAAGGGCGGCGGCGTAGTTGGGGATGAATATGGACGACATCATTATGGAGGCGTATGAGAGGAAGAGCAGCTGTTTGGGTCGATCCATGGCCGCATTCCTGCGCCATGATTAATATTTCTAATGGCCTTTCACCGATTTTTGGCAGTGGACAAGATTACATTAAATTAATTAATATAGCTTTTAAAAAAAGTTAATATAATCATTTCACAAGCTTTATATAGCAAAGATATTCTTAACAAAATACAACCGACGGGGCAAAATATAGGCTGTTTCTTAACCCAAAGCCCCCGTCTTTACCCCCTATATATGAACAGCAAACAGCAATGGAGGCACACCAGCCCCCCGGGCCCACTACAGGACCCGATGCTCACAGGTGTAAACGTTCATCCGCCGCCCCTTAGCAAAGCACACAAGGGTCACGCCATACCTGTCAGCCACATCAATGCTTGAGGCGAGAGGAGCGCCCCTCGAGACCACAATCGGGATCCCGGCCCGCACCGCCTTCTCAACCATGAAACCGATCTGCCGCCCAGTGCTGGCAAGGATGGTGCCAGAGAAATCGACCTTCTCCCGCAAACCCCAGCCCACCACCTTGTCAATGGCATTGCCCTTCCCAATATCATCAGCAGCACGTATAAGTCGACCCTCCTTATCAAAGAGACCGGCCGAATGGACACCGCCCGTAAGCTCCCACACCTCAGTACTGGCAAAAAGTCTTTTCATGCAAAGGGCGAGCACACCAGCCTCCACCCTGAGATCGGAGCCTATCTTTGACAGCTTCATCTCCCTCTCCTTTATCCTGAGCTCAACACTTGAACCTCTCCTCTTGATGTCAATCACATCGTCAACGGAGCCGATCAGACCCATGAAAAAAAGCCTGCCAATGGCAGCATCCTCCATGTCCTGCGGCAAAACGGTCATCTTGAAAGGAGGTCTATCATTCACCTTCACCGTAACCACCCCGTCAACCACCACCTTCCCACGCCGCCTTTCACGCCCCTTATCAAGGTCGATCCTCGTGTACTCAACGTCTCTCATAAAATCCATCTAAGCCCGCTCAAGCTTTTTAAATATATTCACCCGCCCTTTTGTCTCGCTGTGCGCTTATTCGCTGCAGCTTCGGCAAAAGCGCGGCCGGAAAAAGTATGGAGATTCGACTGATAGGGAGAATCGGGTTTGGTGGGTGAGCAAGACACCTTTACACAAAGGTGGATTGCAGTGCTCCGGTCGGGATTTGAACCCGACGCAGAAGGGCTCTGCCCCTCTAGCGTTCTACTCCCCGCTTCATTCGGCTGAAAATGGCCGA
>RFHW01000103.1 GCA_003695745.1 Methanobacteriota archaeon
ACGCGGGAATCGGCATCGTCATCTCAAAGCCAGAGGGAACCGTGCTCTGCGAGTTCAAAAGCTACATCGGCCGCGCCACGAACAACCAGGCAGAGTACACAGCCCTTATAAAGGCGCTTGAGCTGGCCAAGGGCTATGGCGCGAAGAGGCTCACCGCATACCTGGACAGCGAGCTCGTTGTAAGGCAGCTCAACGGCGAGTACAGGGTGCGAAACCCAGGTCTACGGCGCTTTTTCCAGAGGGTCAGGGAGATGGAGCAGGGTTTTGAAAAGGTCCTCTACCGCCATGTGCCCCGTTCCAATGAGAAGATTAAAATAGCAGACCGCCTCGTAAATGAGGCCATAGATGAGAAGGTGAAGGGATGGTGAGAACCGCCGAGATCGTGAGGAAGACCTCTGAGACAGAGGTGCAGGTGAAGCTGAACCTCGATGGAAAGGGGAGCTACAGGGTTTCAACAGGCATCGGCTTCTTCGACCACATGCTGGAGAGCTTCGCAAGACACGGCTCCTTCGACCTTGAGGTCACTGCCAAGGGGGACAACGAGCACCACATCGTGGAGGACACAGGCATAGCCCTTGGCGAGGCGCTGAAAAAGGCGCTGGGCGACAAGAAGGGCATAAACCGCTTTGGCCAGGCGGTGATACCCATGGACGAGGTTCTCATCCTCACCTCCGTTGACCTCAGCGGCAGGGCCTACACCTCGCTGGACGTGAAGTTCCGGAAGAAGAAGATAGAGGACCTCTCAGCCGAGATGATAGAGCACTTCATACACAGCTTCGCATCTGAGGCCCGTATGAACCTCCACATCAAGTTCCTCGACGGCCGAAACGACCACCACAAGGCAGAAGCTATATTCAAATCCCTCGCCATCGCCCTGCGCATGGCCGTTGCAAAGGACGCAACAAAAGGCCTGCCAAGCACGAAGGGCGTGCTGTAGGTCCCATTTTCTTTATTGTCCCTTTATGGCCGAATCAGCGCTTTTCAGAGGTGCCTTGCCGCAAAGTCCATGATGTCCATGACCTTGAATGGGGGGTGGGCTGTTATGGCTCTGTCGTCCACGCCCCAGGGCTCGCCCTCCTCCACCTTGTGCTCCGCTGTCATGGACAGGATGTGGTTGGCCCGCTCATAGACTGCGGGGCAGCTTGTGATGAGGAGCTCAGCGCCGGTTTTCTTCACCTCCTCCACGAAGCGTGCCGCCATCTTCTCAGAGAGCTCAGGCGCAGCCCTGCGTATCCCTCCTCCGCTCCCCGGGCACAGGGAGAGGCGTCGGTTCTCAGGGAGCTCGATGAGCTCAACCCCTTCGATGGCCCTGAGCAGGCGTCTCGGCTCCTCGATCACGCCTTCTCCAGCTCCCCAGCCCCGGCTCAGGTAGCAGGGGTCGTGGTAGACGATTGGGCCGCCAGCATAGGGCTTTGTGAACCTCAGCTTCCCGCTCTGGAGAAGCTCGTCCGCGATGTTGAGCACATGGACCACCTCAAAGGGCAGCTCACCGGCGTAGTCAGGCCACCGGTTCTTGAGCATGCCGTAGCAGCAGGGGCAGCTTGCAGCCACCCGCTTTGCGCCCAGCTTCTTGATGGCTTCGATGTTGTGCTCGATCTCCAGCCTTATCTCGTCGCTTCTGTTCCCCAGGGCGTAGAGCGGGTAGCCGCAGCACCACTCGTCTCGCGAGACCGTGAAGTCAGCGCCTCCTGCGGAAAAGACCTTCACCGCTCCCTCGGCCATGGGCGTCACGCGATAGGCGAGCTCGCAGCCCACGAAGAACACGATCTCAGCCCGGTCCTTTGGCCTGAAATCGCCAAACCACCTGTTCCTGTCGCTCTGTGGGAAGTCAAAGGGGTTGTGCACCCGCTCCATGATGCCTTGTGTCTCTCTGATCTTCTCCAGCGGCCCGTAGCCCATCTTCACAAGGGCGCCTCGCACCGCCGGCCAGAGCTCCTGGCAGTTTATGCCAACGGGGCAGACCACGCCGCATCGGCCGCAGGCAGTGCAGCGGTAGACCTCCTCGGCAAGCCTCTGGATGTCCTCGTCATGGAGGCCGCGCTTCAGAAATCCCAGGGGCCCGTGGCGTCTCTGCACAAGGTTCCTCAGGATCGCTATCTTGTCCATGGGGGTGTTCTTCAGGTCATCCTCCACAGCCGTTGCAGGGCACCATTTCACGCACTCGCCGCAGTGTACGCAGGCGTCGAGCTCCACAAGCTGGAGCGGCGTGAGCTCCTCAAATAGAGGCTGCAGGTCAACGGTCACCGCTTGCGCCTCCATACCTTTCACGGGCGGCTGCCGTGGTGATCTGCGATGAGAACATGTGGAAGAACTTGGAGTAGGGCAGCGCCGCGATGAGGATCAGCACCGCTGTCACATGAAGGCTCCAGACAAGGGTGTAGGCCTCTGCGCCGTTTGCGCCAAGGGCTCTGAGCAGGGCAGCGGCAAAGGCTCCGATGAAAGAGTAGTCCATGGAGGCTGGCGAGAGCTCAAGGAGCCTCAGCCCCTCGATGGCGAACCCTGTGATGGCTATGAAGAGGAGGGTGTATAGGAAGAGCAGGTCCTCCAGGTCTGTGCTCTGCCTCACCTCTGCGACAAGGTGCCTCCTCCCTATGCTGATGAGCAGGCCTATGAGGAGGAGCCCCCCCGCCAGGTCCAGGAGCATGGAGTATATGAGGTAGACACGTCCCTCAAGGAAGTGTGTGAAATAGTGGTGGATGGTAAGCAGCGCCGTGCCTGCAAAAAGCGTGAGAAAACCCCAGACGATGAGGATGAGCATGAGCCCTCTGTAGCCTGCGAGGCTGAAGCTGCGCCTGGCTGAGAGGCACTCCCTGGAAAAGAGGTTTCTAAGGGCGTAGATGAGGAAGTCCTGTGTCCTGTATCCTCTGAACTCCCTACCCGCTCTGCCCTTTGTCCACAGGGACATCCTCCTCCACATGCCATAGAGGAAGAGGAGTGTGGAGAGGGCTGCAGCCCCGTAGAAGAGATACTGCATATCCTTTGAAACGCTCCAGAAGACCTCGCGTGTAACCGCCATATCAGATCACCGCCGTAAATCTCTGCCCGGTCAAATAAAAGATTTTCGTTTAAACAATTGGGCGGCCTCTCCTGTGTGGATTCAGAATGTGAGCGTCCCGTCCGCCTCAAGCGCCAGGTCTATGAGCGTTGCAGC
>RFHW01000016.1 GCA_003695745.1 Methanobacteriota archaeon
ACATCGCCCCCTGACTTTGTGAAGGAGGTCTTCTCACAGTTCCTTGAGACCAACCTGGGCGACGCCGGGCTTTTCCCCGGAACTGCGGAGCTGGAAGAATGGGTCATCACATCTATCGCGGAGCTCCACGGTGTTGAGGATGGAACCGGCTTTATAGTGTCCGGCGGCACTGAGGCGAATATCATCGCCCTCTGGGCTGCAAGGAACAGGAGCGGGAGGAGGAAGGTGATACTGCCTGAGACCGCTCATTTCTCCCTTGACAAGGCCTGCAACCTCCTTGGCTTGGAGATCGTGAGAGCAGAGGTGGATGAGGATAAATGCGTGGACATCGGGGATGTGGAGTCCAGGGCAGACAGCGATACCTGCGCCATCGTCGGGATAGCGGGCTCCACAGAATACGGGACCGTTGACGACATAGAGGCGCTGTCAGAGATCGCGGCAGAGCACGGGGCCCATCTCCATGTGGATGCGGCCTTCGGAGGCTTTGTCCTGCCCTTCCTCAAGGACACCGGATTTGACCTGGAAAAACCCCTTCCCCCAGGTGGTTTTGACTCCATAACCGTGGACCCTCATAAGATGGGCCTTGTCCCCATACCATGCGGATGCCTCATATTCAGGGACCGGGGGATGCTGCGGCATATCGAGACAGAGGCCCCCTATCTAACCAAGAAGAGGCAGCACACCATCGTGGGGACGCGGAGCGGAGCGCCGGCAGCGGCCGCCTACGCCGCCTTCAGGCTCCTCGGGAAGGACGGTTATCAGAGGATCGTCACAGCCTGCATGGAAAACACGATGCATCTCTATAACCGGCTTTTAGAACTCGGAATCCCTGTTAGAAAACCGACCATCAACATACTTGTCTTCAGCCTGCCGCCCCGTTCCTTTGAGGCCCTTGAATCCAGAGGCTGGAGGCTGTCCATGACAAGGGAGGGTGAGGCCCGCATAATCGTGATGCCCCATGTGACCCGCCAGGTCATAGAAGAGTTCCTGAGGGATCTGGAGGAGGTGCTGAGGTGACTGGAGGGTTTGATCTGGGGCTTGAAAGGGTTGCGGAGCTGATTAAAGAGGGGGGCTACAGAAGGGTGTTGATCCAGCTCCCAGAGGGTCTGAAGGAGAGGGCGGCCGAGATCTCGGAGAGGCTCACCGGTGAGACGGGCTGCACCGTTATCATATCCGGCGATCCCTGCTACGGGGCATGCGACCTTGCGGACAGTGAGGCCGAGGCTCTGGGATGCAGCGCCCTCTTCCACTTCGGCCACAGCCAGATCCTGAAAAACACCGCTGTTCCGGTCCATTACGTTGAGGTGAAGAGCGGGTGGGACCCGCTCCCTCTACTGGCCAGAAACATTGAGCTGTTGCCACGCAGGCTTGGCCTTGTCACCACTGTGCAGCACGTCCATCTCCTTGGGGCCGTTGCCTCTTTTCTGAAAGACGCCGGCTTTGATGTTCGCATTGGCAGGGCCGGTGGAAGAGCGGCCTATGAGGGCCAGGTCCTCGGCTGCAGCTTCGCATCGGCAAGGGACGTTGCAGATGAGGTCGATGCCTTCCTCTACATCGGGACCGGCGACTTCCATCCCCTGGGTGTTGCGCTCTCAACAGGGAAAAAGGTGCTGGCGCTGGATCTGGAGAAGGGGGAGCTAAGGGATATGGATGGATTGAAGGACGCCATGCTGCGCAGGAGGTTCGCCCAGATAGCAAAGGCCAAAGAGGCAAAGAGCTTTGGCATAGTCGTTGGTGAGAAGCAGGGTCAGAGGAGGCTCGGTCTTGCCACGAGGCTGCTGAAGACGCTGGAGGAACATGGCAGAAGGGGATATCTCATATCCCTGCGGGAGATAACGCCTGATGCGCTGCTCCCATTCAGACATATGGACGCCTTTGTGAACACCGCCTGCCCGCGGGTGACTGTGGACGACGCTGAGAGATACCCTAAGCCGCTTCTCACACCTGTTGAGCTGGAGATCGTCCTCGGGACAGGGGAGTGGGAGGACTATGAGATGGATGAGATCGGCTAAGAAGATGTTTATTTCTTTCCAATGAATAAGCAGGCGGGAAAAGGGTGTTTGATATCTAGGCTGGAAAGGTTTCTAGAAAGGCCTGATTATCCTTTTGTTCTCCCTCTCTTCATCTCCCTCAGATATGAGAGATAGGTCTTCCAGTGGAGCGCCAGATGGAGGAGGATGATGAAGACCAGGAATTCTGAGATTATCACGTGCCATGGCTTGAGCTCCACGCTGAAAAGGCGTTTTGCATCTAAAATGAGGAGGAGGCCCGTCCCTCCGGAGAGGACGGCGAGGGCTGCTAGGAGGATGTTGTTCGCCATGTTTATGGGCCTCCTCCACTTCTTCCTCAGGCCGATGAGGGCAAGGGAGAGCATGGTCAGGAGGAGCATGAGCCCTGATATCTCGTGGAAATGGAACCTCTCGGACTTGCTCTCCTTCTCACCCCGCTCTTCAGGCTCGCTCTTCACCTTTTTCTCCACCTTCAGATGGCTGCTCTGCCCCATCCGGGCGACGAAGGCGTCTATGGCACCCATCTCAGTGGAGTTTATCTCCCCCTCGATCTTGACCTCCACCTTCTGCTCCAGCGAATAAGCAAGGGGAGCCGTGAGGATAAGCAGGAGAGGGATCAAAAGCAGGGCCTTCATGATGGTGTATCCAAGGG
>RFHW01000104.1 GCA_003695745.1 Methanobacteriota archaeon
CAGACCATCTGGAAGGCCACCCGTCTCGTTGCAGAAGAGATCGGGGACGAGGTGGTGGTGTCCACAACGGCATGGGGCCCCTTCACATTCGCAGCCCAGCTGCGGGGTGTGGAGAACCTCATGCGCGATGTATACAAAAGACCTGACCTTGCCAAAGGGGTGATCGAGCTTTCACGGGAGGCGGTGACCACCTTTTACAGGCCCCTTGCTGAGGAAGGCACAATAGAGGTGGTGGCCCTGGCAGAGCCCACAGCATCGGGAGACCTCATCTCTAAACGGCATTTCGACGCCTTTGTGCTCCCGCCCCTCCAGAGGTTCTCATCTGACATGAAAGGCCTTGGCGCATACACCTTCCTCCATATCTGCGGCAACACCACGGACAAGCTGGGCTCCATCGCAGAGAGCGGCGTTGACCT
Source organism: Methanobacteriota archaeon (assembly GCA_003695745.1). GTDB lineage: Archaea > Hydrothermarchaeota > Hydrothermarchaeia > Hydrothermarchaeales > SZUA-236 > J060. Next base: position 417 of record RFHW01000104.1, read on the forward strand.
GATAAGCATTGACAGCAAGGTGGACATTGCAGAGGCGAAGCAGGTCTTCTCAGGCGTGATGTGCCTGGGCGGGAATGTGAACCCTGTTGCGGTGATGAAGGACGGCACCGCCGATGAGGTGGAAGATGCCTGCAGAGACTGTCTGGAGAAGGCGGCCGGCGGCGGAGGCTTCTTTCTTATGCCTGGCTGCGACATCCCGCCCTCAGTGCCTGAGGAGAACATACGGCGCCTCATCGGGGCGGCAAGGAAGTACAGGCCGGGCTGAAGGGATGCCGGATTATGGCAAGGGTGACGCTCGATGCAGGCGCCTGCGGCTTCAATGTCGTGGTGAAGGTCTCTAAAGCCGGTGAAAAGAGATACCATGTTGAGCTTGTAAGCCCCTGCGAGATGGTGCAGCGCCTGAATGAAGAGCTGAGGGACAGGACCTTCGGAAGGGAGGTGCTCTCTACCATCGTTGATTCAGAGATCTACAGGCTCTGCTCCAGGCACCTGAGGCACGTCTCCTGCCCCCTGCCGGCGGCGATCCTGAAGGCCATCGAGGTCGAGGCCGGGCTTGCAGTGCCAAGAGATGCAAAGATAGCGGTTGAAAAATAGGGCGGGTCCTCAACCTGTGTGGGGCCCTGATATAGGCCTCCTCCATCTTCCCGCCATCACTCTTCCTGCCCGGTCACCTTCCTTGTCACCCACTCGCCCAGCGGAGGCATGAAGATGATCATGGGGAGGCTGATGGCGATGGCCTTGAACCATATGGGTGTTGCAATCCACCTCTCGATGCCCATCCCCCTGATGATCAGGATGAGGAGCGGTGTCAGGATCGCTGAGGCCACAGCCCAGAAGACCACCCATATCTTTATCTGCGTTTTGAGGGGATATTTGATTATCCTCAGGGCCATGGTACCTGATATTCATCTATCAGGTATATAAGCCTGACCTGATGAAAACCATTTAAAGCTTGAAGGCCAAGCCCTTTACTGTGCTGATCGTAAACCCCTTTTCACCTGAGGCTGAGAGGATCGTCAGGAAGCATCAGGGAGCTGAGATGCCTGCGGAGGTCTTTGACCACGCAAGGAGGATTGTGGACTGGTGGGCTGCAAGAGGAAGGGGCCCGGCGCGGGCCCTGCTTCAGGGCTATGATCTGGAGAGGGATATACTGGCACAGCGCCTTATCTTTCTCACAGCGGCCCTGAACTTCACATCCTATTCCAGCGAGATGCGGCTTGTGAAGGACGGTGTTTATGCCCTTGTGAAGGCGAGGCTGTCCGCCCTTGACCTGTCAGATGAGACCGGGGTTGTGGGGCTCCTCTCAGACCTCCTGCACATAGAACAGGGCATGCCAACGGTGGATGGTGGGATGAGGTTCGGCGATGTCTTTGTGGGGAAGAAGGAGCTCTATGCGCAGGCTCAGCTCAGGTACGGCGAGCCCTGGCGGATCAAATATGCGGTGAGCTGGAGGGAGCTTGTGAGGATCATAAGGGCGCGGGAGCTCCGCTTCACAGACCTCTATCTTGTGAAGGGCCTTGCACTGCTGAGCCTCATCGACCTCATCGACCTCTATTCGCGGCTTATCGCCCTGAAGGTGGAGGATTTCATAACGGCGCGTTTTGAAGAGCTGCAGGGGCGGAGGCGCTCAGAGGAGGTGAGGAAGCTTGCAGAGCAGACGGCTGGGCTCGCAGGGCATCTGAGCAGGGTTGCAGGGGAAGCCTACCGGGGGCAGCTGCTGCAGGGCAGAGCCGGGAGGCTGCGGCCTGAGAACTTCCCGCCATGCATCAAAGGCATCCTCTCGGGGGTGCAGACAGGCTCAAGGAACTATGCCATAAGCGTCCTTCTCACATCCTTTCTCTCCTATGCAAGAATCGCCCCGAAAAAGGCGCAGAACCCAAGGATATCGGACTATGTGAAGGACCCCAAGGTTTTGACAGAGGAGATTCTGCCCATGATCTATGAGGCCGCCGCACGCTGCCAGCCACCGCTCTTCGAGGACCAGCCCATGGAGAAGATGAACGTCCTCTACCACCTTGGCCTGGGCCTGACCACAGAGGTCAGGCTTGAGAACTCTGGAGCCAGCAGCTGGTACTTCCCGCCCAACTGCGAGAAGATACGGAGGGAGTCGCCGGGTCTCTGCAAGCCCGACGAGAGCTGCAGGCAGATAAAAAACCCCTTGACATATTACTTTGCGAAGTTCAAGAAAGAGGAGGAGCCGGTTAAGGATATGACGGAGAATAATGGAGAAAC
>RFHW01000105.1 GCA_003695745.1 Methanobacteriota archaeon
AATGTCAAGGTGCTCGATGACCGCCACCTTGTGCGGTATGGTCACGTTGAAGCCGCCGAAGCCCTCCTCCCCTGCCCTCGCCACCCAGCCTCCCAGCTCCTCCGGAGCTACGTCAAAGAGGGTGTAGCTGCAGTCAAGGCCAAGCTTCTTGAAGACGGCGTTGTGCATGGCCGGCGACATGGAATGGGCTATTGGATGGCCTATGACAGCAAAGCGCTTGGTCATCCACGCACCCCCAGCGCCTCAAGGATCGCGGCGGTGTCCTCAAGGGAGAGCTGGCCCGGAGCCGTGGCCTCGCCGGCCGCCGCATAGACTATTCTGGAGCCGAATATGGGGGCCGCAATCCTGGATATCCTGCCAAGCTCGCCCATGGATATGGCCACCACCCGCATCCTCTTCGAAGCCTCTTCAGCAGCCCTGAGAAGCTCGAGCACATCCCCTGGCGAGCGGGCCATGAAGGCCGCCTTGGCGTAGTCGGCGCCTGCCCCGGCTTCCTCCTCAAAAAGGGCTGTGATATCCTCCTTTGAAGGGGTCCTCTCAAAGTCGTGGTAGGAGACGATCACCTCCACGCCGTTGGCCCTGGCTGCCTCCACGATCTCGTCCCTGATGGCTGCCCTGAGCTCTATGTCAACCATGTCCGCAAGATGTAGGGAGCCAAGGATTATGTCCCGGCGCTCCTCCTCAGACCCCTTGAAGGAGCCGCCCTCGTCGCTGCTCCGCACCGTCAGGATGATCCCGGGAGAGGCCCTTTTCTTCAGCTCTGAAACCAGGCTGTGCACCTCCTCTCTGGTGCAGCGTGTGAGCCTGTCAGCCCTGACCTCGATGAGATCAGCCTCTATGCCTGATGCAGCCTTGAGAATGTCCTCAGGCCTTTCGCCTGCAAGGGATGCGCATATCAGGGCCATACTCCGCCTCACCGCTCTATAAGGCTCTCCTCGACCTCCATGCCGAAGTGCCTTCCCACGTCCTTTGTGTAGAGGAGGACCTCATCCCCCTTTTTCAGCCTTGAAACAGAGATGGGCCTGCCATCCTTGCCCACGAGGTTTATGGTCTCGGCGTTCTGTAGCAGGGTCTTGTAGATCCTGCCATCTATCTCCGCCTCGATGAGCATGAGCGGGCGCTTCTCGATCTTCACCCTCCCCACCACCACCGTCCGTGTGTTGCCCTCCCTGTCCACGGCCAGCACCTCATCGCCTGCCTTGAGGTCGCTCAGATACATGGTCTTGCCCCCTGGCACTAGCACATAGGCGTGCACAGCCCCGGCGTTCACCCTGAAGGGCCTTGAGGCCACATACTCGGATTCAAGGGTCTCGCTGTGGACCAGGAACAATCCGTTGGCCTGGCTGCCTATGAGCATGCCCTCGCCTATCTGGAGAAGGGAGGCTGTGTCGATGCAGACGCGATCTCCCATGGACACAGGCCGCACCGTCCTGATCCTCGCCACCTTCAGGCCGAGCCTCTCAACACCGCCTGCAACGAGCCGGGAGACCTTCTTTATGGTGTTCACATCACCTGTCTGCAGGAGCACGCCGTCCACACCGATCTCCAGGGTCTCGAAGGCTGTCCTGGCCTGCTCCGCTGTCTTCACGCCAGCCAGTATCTTCACATCCTCCTTCTGCAGCTCGGCGATGAGGTTCTCAAGGGGGATCACCTCCCAGTCCCTGCCCACGACAACGATGTAATCGGCGTCTCTGGCCTCAAGCGCTGCCAGCCTCTCATAGCCCTTCCCCCGGATCTCCACGAGGCCGGCGGTCTTCCTCCCCTCGCCTTTCAGCCTCTTTATCTCTGAGAGGTCCTTTGAATCCGAGAGGGAGGCGGGGAGCTCAAGGCTTCCATCGCCCTCGCCACCAGGGCCCACCAGCACCACATCGCTCTCCCTGTCCACAGATACAATGGTGATGTTGCCAAGGACCTCCGCCTTCTCCCGGTCCTCCGGTCTTATGACAACGCCTGAGGCCCCTGATTCAAGGGCTGTGGTGACAAGGCTCTTTCGCCTGGTCCAGGTCCTGCCTGCCCTGCAGTCCACCCAGAAGAATCTCATGCCCATCTTTTTCACTCCACCGTTTAAATGGCCTTGGCTATCTTCTTGAAGCGCTGCCGCAGGTGCTTGAGCTCTTTTTTCGCCTCTGCAACAGTCGCCTTGTTATGGACGATCTCTGCTATGGCCGCGCACATGGCCGCAGGGCTCTCATGCTGGAAGATGTTCCTGCCTATGCTCGTGCCCGCCGCCCCTGCCTCTATCGCATCATGGACCATCTGAAGCACCTCTGTGGGGGTGCTCATCTTGGGGCCGCCTGCGATGACCACAGGCACAGGGCATCCTTTGGTGACCTCCTTGAAGCTGTCAATATCGCCGGTGTAGTTGGTCTTCACCATGTCTGCGCCGAGCTCAGCGCCCACACGGGCAGCGAGCTTCACCACCTCCACGTCGTGCTCTGACTTTATCTTCTTGCCACGGGGGTACATCATGGCAAGGAGGGGCATCCCCCATTCAGCGCATTCCCGTGAGACCCTGCCCAGTTTCATGAGCATCTCAGCCTCCTCCTCGGCGCCTATGTTTATGTGCACCGAAACGGCGTCGGCGCCCAGCTTGATCGCCTCCTCCACTGTGGAGACAAGGACCTTGTTGTTCGGGTCCGGCCCGAGGGATGTGCTGGCTGAGAGGTGCATGATGAGCCCTATGTCCCTGCCATATCCTCGGTGCCCGGTCTTTATCACTCCCTTGTGGAGGAGCACTGCATTTGCGCCTCCCTCTGCCACGGTGTTCACCGCCTTTGGCATATCCACCAGTCCTTCAATGGGCCCCACTGAGACACCGTGGTCCATGGGGACGATGATGGTCTTTCTCGTCTTTCTGTTCAGTATGCGCTCCATCCGCACCTGTTTTCCGATCTCTGACATCTTTGCTTCACCTCTTTCTCGATGGCCGGTCCAGAAGGGCGGCCGTGATACTAAGTAGCATGCTATTATGTAGCACGTATATAAATGTTTCGACCTTTCACCTTGCCCGTTCAAAAGGATTTGAAAAACATTTCATATAGTGCCTGCGCCAACAGTCTTTTTGTGGATTGGATATGCCAGAGATCGTCTTCGTCCTGCGGCAGAACAGAGCTGATGTGGTGGAGGCCCTTAGGATGAAGGCCGCCCTTGAAAGACAGGGGATAAGGCCCTATGGCATCATCATGGTCAACGGCGAGGAGAGGAGCATCCCCCCGGAGTTCGTGGAGCAGATAATGGGTCTTGAGACGGTGGGTTTCATAGACCGCTCAAACACACACTGAGCAGGACCGGAGCAACACCTTTTTCCGGGACCCGGATATAAAGCTTTATATGCCATAAAGACAATTACCCAGTGCAAGGTGAATATGGATCTGATTCTGGGATGTAGAATATGGATGCTGCAGAGGAGTACACAGAGAAGGAGATAGAGGTCCTGGAAGGCCTGGAGGCAGTCAGGAAAAGGCCTGCCATGTACATAGGCTCAACGAACTCGGTGGGCCTCCATCATCTCATATATGAGGTGGTTGACAACAGCATAGATGAGGCGCTCGCCGGCCACTGCAGCCAGATAGAGGTGTCGCTCAACCCCGACGGCTCGGTCACGGTCTCAGACGATGGGAGAGGGATACCCACAGGGGTCATGGAGGAATACGGGAAAAGCGCTGTTGAGATCGTGATGACCCAGCTCCACGCAGGCGGGAAGTTCTCCAACAAGAGCTACAAGGTCTCAGGCGGGCTCCATGGCGTGGGCGTCTCGGTGGTGAACGCCCTCTCTGAGTGGCTTGAGGTGGAGGTGAAAAGAGATGGAAAAATATACCGGCAGAGATATGAGAAGGGCGTTCCAGTCTCGCCTCTGGAGGAGGTGGGCAGCACAGAGTCCACAGGCACAAAAGTCACCTTCAAGCCCGATGAAACCATCTTTGAGACGAGGAGGTTCAGTTTTGACACCGTCGCATCGAGGCTTCAGGAGCTTGCCTTCCTGAACCGCGGCGTGAGGCTTGTGCTGAAAAACGGGGGCACAGGCAAGGAAAAGGTCTTTGAATACGAGGGCGGCATCGTCTCCTTCGTGGAGCATCTCAACAGGAACAAAGACCCCCTCCACCC
>RFHW01000106.1 GCA_003695745.1 Methanobacteriota archaeon
GGGTGGAGCTCACCGAGAACGGGAGCATGCCGGCCTCTGAGTGCAACATGCAAAGCGGGGCTGTGAAGTGCAATGTGAACGGCATCTGCTATGACTGCTGCCCCCACGTGTCATACTCTGTGCCCGCCTTTGAGGAGGAGGTCTTCGGGGCCAGACGGGAGGATGAGGTGCTCGGCCACTACATCAAGGCCGTGGCCGTGCGCTCAAAGGACAAGGACATCCTGAAGAAGGCGCAGGACGGCGGGGCCGCGACCGCCCTTCTCCAGGCAGCCGTTGGCGAGGGATTCGCCGACGCCGCTGTGGTGACGACCAGGGACGACTCATGGAACGTGGACTCCACGGTCTCGAAGGACAAAAAAGAGATAGCCTCAGGCGCCGGGACAAAGTACGCACGGGCGCCGCCGCTCCTCAAGCTCGGGCGGAGCCTGCGCAAGACGCCGAAGCTTGCCATCGTGGGCACAGGCTGCCAGATAGCAGGGGCCCGGAAGCTGCAGAAGCGCTTTCTCGCCCCTATAGACAAGGTGGACCTCACCCTTATCGGATTGTTCTGCTATGAGAACTTCCCCTACTCGACGCTCAAGACCATCATCGAGGACCGCTTCGGCCTCAAGATGGAGGACGTGACCAAGACAGACATCACCAAGGGCAAGATGCATGTGTGGACCAAGGACGGCAAGAAACATGAGAAGCCTGTGAAGGAGTTCGCGGACCTCGCGCCCACCTCATGCGTCATATGCCGGGACTTCACAGCCACCTTCTCAGACCTCACCTGCGGCTCCATCGGCACAGAGCCTGGGTGGACCACCGTCATCGTCAGGAGCCAGAGGGGCCTCGACCTCCTTGAAAAGGCCCGTGAAAAGGGCTATATCGAGGTGAAGGACAAGGTGGACCTTGAGGATGTGAAGAAGACCGGCGGCTTCAAGAAGAAAAAACGGGACAAGACCCTTGAGGAGAGGGAGAAGAAAGGGCTCTTCAACCCGGATTACAGCTGAAGAGAGGATCTGATGAAAAAGATCGGCGCAGTGGCGGTTATCGGGGCAGGAATCGCAGGCATGCAGGCAAGCCTGGAGCTCGCCGAGTCAGGATTCCGCGTGTATCTCATCGAGAAGGGGCAGACCATAGGCGGCAGGATGGCCCAGCTGGACAAGACCTTCCCCACAGGGGACTGCGCCATGTGCACCATCTCGCCGAGGATGGCGGGGGTCACAAGGCACCCGAACATCAGGCTATATATGAACTCCGAGGTCACGGGGCTGGAGGGCGAGCCTGGGCGCTTCAAGCTCACCGTAAGGAAGAACCCGCGCTATGTGGATGAGGAGGCCTGCACGGGCTGCGGGGCCTGCGCACAGGTCTGCCCCATTCAGGTGCCCAACGAGTTCACAAACGGCATAGGGGTGCGCAAGGCGGCCTACATCCCCTTTGCGCAGGCGGCGCCGCTCATCTACACCATCGACAAGGACCACTGCGTAGACTGCGGCCTCTGCGTCCTCGCCTGCGAGCCCGACGCCATCAGACACGGGCAGGAGGCTCTGGATCTCACCCTCGAGGTGGGCGCGGTGGTAGTCTCCACAGGCTATTCCCAGTATGACCCGTCAGAGATCCTCGAGTACGGCTACGGCGAATACCCGAATGTGATCACGAATTTGCAGTTCGAGAGGATGCTCTCGGCCTCAGGGCCCACAGGCGGCCATGTCCTCCGCCCCTCAGACGGAGAGGAGCCAAAGAGCATCGCCTTCATCCAGTGCGTCGGTTCCAGGGACCAGAAGCGCAATCCCTACTGCTCCAAGATATGCTGCATGGCCTCAACCAAAGAGGCGATTGTGGCCAAGGAGCACGCCCCTGAGCTGGAGTGCCACATATTCTATATGGACATGCGTGCCTTCGGGAAGGGCTATCAGGAGTATGTGGACAAGGCAGAGTCCGAGCACGGCATAAGATATACGCGGGGCAGGGTGGCGAGGATCATGGAGGACCATGAGACAAAGGACCTCATCCTCCTTGTGGAGGACACAGAGACCGGGAAGCGGCTTGAGAAGAGGTTTTCCATGGTGGTCCTGGCATCAGCCCTGATACCTTCACCCGGGGCGAGGGCGCTTGCAGAGGTCCTTGGCATCGAGACAACGCCCTACGGATTCTATGCCACAGAGGGGCAGAGTCCTTTTGACACCAGCCGGGAGGGTGTCTTCGTCACAGGCACCTGCATCGAGCCAAAGGACATCCCTGACACGATCTCAGAGGCCAGCGGCGCGGCGGCGCGCTGCGAGAGCTTCCTCAGGGAGGCAAGGGGCGAGCTCGTGGAGGTGAAGGAGATGCCGCCTGAGAAGCCTGTGGAGGGCGAGCCCCGTGTAGGTGTCTTCGTATGCCACTGCGGCATAAACATAGCGAGCGTGGTGGACGTGGAGCGGGTGGCCGCCGAGGTGGGCAAGGAGGCGAACGTGGTCCATGCCACAGACGTGATGTACGCCTGCTCCAACGCAAACCTCGCCGAGATCAAGGAGGCCATCGAGAAATACGACCTCAACAGGGTGGTGGTGGCAAGTTGCACGCCCAGGATGCATGAGCCCACCTTCCGCAACGCCTGCCAGGAGGCGGGCCTGAACCCCTATCTCTTCCAGATGGCCAACATCAGGGAGCACTGCAGCTGGGTGCACTCGAAGGAGCACGAGGTTGCCACTGAGAAGGCCAAGGAGCTTGTGAAGATGGCTGTTGCGAAGGCGAGGCTGCTCACGCCTGAGCAGAAGGGCAGGATGGAGCTTGAGGGCACGGTGCTCGTCATAGGCGGCGGCGTGGCCGGGATGACGGCGGCGCTGGAGTGCTCAAGACAGGGCTTCAACACCATCATCGTCGAGAGGGAGGATCGGCTCGGAGGATACTACAACGATGTATATGCCATCTCACCCGATGGCACGGGTCCTGAGGCGCTCCTTGAGCCCCTTATCAGGGCCGTTGAGGGGGATGAGAGGATCGTGGTGGCCACAGGCTCAACCCTGCGCTCCATCGAAGGCTTCACAGGCAACTTCCAGGCCACCCTTGACACCCCGAAGGGCGAGGAGAAGATCAAGGTGGGCGCCGTGATCGTTGCCACCGGCAGCGTGGAGAAGAAGCCCCAGAGCTTTTACTACGGCAGCAACAGGCGGGTGCTCACCCAGAACGACCTTGAGGCGCGGCTGAAGACCGGGCAGAGGACCTTCGGCACCACTGTTATGATACAGTGCGTGGAGGCGCGGGACGAGGGCTATCCCTCGTGCTCAAGGACCTGCTGCA
>RFHW01000107.1 GCA_003695745.1 Methanobacteriota archaeon
GGCTGAAGCGAAAGATACCCTATCTCAAGATGTATCTCTCGCGCAGGGTGAAAAGCGAGCACCCCGGTTTCGGCGGGAGCGGCGAGTTCATCATACACAGCACCCTCACAACGATCCACCGGCGGATAAAGTCCCTTGAGCGCTCCCTTGAAAAGTTCGAGACCCGCGCCTCCATGCAGAGGGATCGCAGGAAAAAGCGGGCCATGACGATCTCCCTCGCCGGATACACGAACGTGGGCAAGACAAGCCTCCTCCATGCCCTCACAGGTGTGAGGAAGCCTGTGCGGGACGAGCTTTTCACCACCCTTCGGACCAAGACGGCGGGCTTCAGCTACAACGGGACACGGTTCCTGCTCAATGACACCATCGGTTTTATAAGGAACCTGCCCTTTCAGCTTATCTACGCCTTTAACGCGACCCTCATGGATATCGCGGCCTCAGACCTCATACTCCTTGTCCATGATTCCACCCTGCCTCTTGAGGAGGTGCTGAAGAGAAAGGCCCTCTGTGAAGATACGCTCTCAGGGATCGGCGCTGGGGCTGTTAAGAGGCTGGATGTGGAGAACAAGATAGACAGGGGGAGAAGCGTCCTGGAGGGCTCCATAAAGGTCTCTGCCCGGACAGGCGAAGGCATAGAAGAGCTTAAAGAGGAGATACACAAGGTGCTTGTCGATGGTAGATGAAAGGGTGAACGAGGCTGTCAGGTCGATCCGGCAAAAGGCCCTGAGAAGGTCTAAAGGCAGTGGCAGGATCGTCTCATGGAGGGAGCGGGATTTTCTCGATGGAGAGACCGTGGACGCCGGCGTGGTGATCCTGCCTACAAAAGGATGTAGATGGGGCAGGGCCTCTGGATGCACCATGTGCGGCTATGTGTATGAGGCAGGCAGCCTTGACGACGGGACGCTGGCGGCAAGATTCAGGGAGGCGCTGGCATCCCTTGACGTCCCCTATCTCAAGGTCTTCACATCAGGGAGCTTTTTCGACCCGCAGGAGGTGTCTGAAGCGCTGCTGGGCTCTATCATCGACGCGGTCAATGAAGCAGGTGTAAAGCGGTTTCAGGTGGAGTCGCGGCCTGAGTTTTTGACAGCCGAGGCCATTGGGGATGTCCAGAGCAGGCTGGAGCCGGCGCTGGAGGTGGGGATCGGGCTGGAAACATCTAATGACTTTATTCGGGAAAGCTGCATCAACAAGGGCTTTTCATTCGACGATTACAGGGAGGCAGCGGAACTGTGCAAGGCCAATGATGTGCTTGTGAAGACCTATCTCCTGCTGAAGCCGCCCTTCATCCTTGAGAGAGAGGCCATAGAGGACACGGTGAAATCGGCCTTGGATGCTGCAGAAGCAGGGTCTGACAGAATATCTATCAACCCTATGAACATACAGCGCGGCACCCTTGTGGAGATGCTCTGGAGGCGTGGCGAGTATCGCCCGCCCTGGCTCTGGAGCCTTGTGGAGGTGTTAAAAGAGATCACTGACGCGGACCCCGGCGTCCCTGTCCTGAGCCACCCAACGGCAGCCGGAAAACCCCGTGGCGCCCATAACTGCGGCGCCTGCGACCAGACGGTGGCAGAGGCGATTAAAGAGTTCTCCATAACACAGGACCCCGGGCATCTTGAAGGTCTTGACTGCAGATGCAAAAAACACTGGAAAGACTATCTTTTGCTTGAGTGAACTATTTCTGCAAGGAGTTTAGAGTAAACGAGAGGTGATTACCTTTGCCCGGCTTCCTGTTTTACTGGTTTAACAATTATGTAGTCGCCGGTACGGCTAACATCAAATCCTGAAGTATTAAACCTCATAATTATCTCTTGAATCTGTGTTTCATTTAGATAATCCGTTCCAATCATCAATGCCGCAGAATTATGTTCTTCCAATAACTTTTTAGCATCTCTTGGATCCGGGGGTATGTAATTTTTGGAAAGTTCTAGGATCTTACTGTCATTAAATTCCGGAGAAGGTGAGGAAGGAATGTTAAATGTTGCCGTCTCCACAGCAATCGGAACTAGGACAACCAGAACGATCCAGAGAATAAATAGCTTAATCAAGGTTTTTAACCCGGGTTGTATAATCTGTCGGTAATCCTGTCCTTTGATGGTTAGATATGCTGATATGCCCAGAGGAACAACGACAAAGAACAATACCCACGAAACTCTGGAGATAAAGGAGAATTTAATATAGGGATCAAAGTGAAAGGTTCTCATCAGATATACTCCGAACATAACAGGATTTTTCATGAAAAAAAGCGATTGAAAAAGGAAAAAACCCAGTATCAGAATAGAGCACAACGATTCTGTGCTTTCTTTGAAGTGCCTCCTTGAAAAGAAGGAAAAGATTGCTATAACACCCACCAAATACCATTGGGAGAATAGAAGAGAAACCGCTATACTCAACCTTCATCTCCTCCGCCTGTAAACCGCTATCGCGACGAAGAGGACAAGCACAGCGAGCAACGCTGTCAGGAGCTTCCCCCTAGGAGCTGAAGAGGGTCCCGGCCCTGAAGGAGTCTGGGAAGGCATGTCCGCAACCCCGATGTCTATATAGAATTTGGCCCCGCTGCCTTGTTTATACTTATCCCTAAGGATTTTACCTCCAAGAGAGGCGTTATAGGATATGTCTGTTAGTATCTCCATCTCCTCGCCGTCCAATATCCTGACAACCTCATTCGGCGTCCCTGTGTCCTCGTATGTCAAGACCCAGTATCTGCCCATAGGCGTCATATTCTTAATCCGGTAGGGAGAGTACAGCCCCTCCGCATATCGCAAGACCTTGAACTCCTCCCCATCATATCTGATAAGAGAGTACATGTTGTCCATGAGAAAATACTTGCCATTCCAGCCGATGAGCACAGGTGTGGAATTGAAGAGTATCCCGTCGCTTTTATATTGCTCTCTTTCAGGGAAATCCCTGCCCACGTTCTCAAAGATGCCTGCTGGATAGTCTATCTCCTCCCTCACACCGTCTTTCTCCTTGAGGAGCTTGACCATATTGCCTTCCTGCTCAGCTATCAGAGTATAGGAGCTGCCTCTGGCTTTAGCCGTTGATGGTGCGGAGTTAAAGGCTGCTACACCATTACAGAGCAGAACTAGTGCCACACCCAGTGCACAGAAGATAGAACGCCACTTCATTTAACTCCACGGCCTAACATCTACCTAACCAATATTTAAGACTTTTGTAAAAAACTAATACTCCTTGCATCCGCCTGTCAACCGCTCACTTGCCCGGTTGCTCTGCGAATTTCACTGCAAAGTCCACGAACCTCTTCACATCCGGGTTTTCAAGGGATCGCCTGTTGCATATGAGCAGCACCCTCCGCTCGTCGGTGAACTCCTTCACATCCCTGATCTTCACAAGCCCGGCCTCTGCGAACTTCCTGGCGTGGATATAGGATGTGATGGCGCATCCAAAGCCGGAGACAACACCATATATCTGGGCGAAGATGCTGTCCATCTCCCCGCCCATGATAAGGTCTTTTTGGGAGAGCCCGTGTTTGGCGAGCTCAACGTCGATCCTTTTTGCCAGGTCCTGATCAGGGCTCACAAGCACGAGGGGTGTTCTTTTCACGTCCTCAATGGTCACCTCCTTTTTAGAGGCAAGCTCGTGGTCAGGAGGGGTTATGAGGACGAGCCTGTCCTTTCCCAGCTCTGCTATGAAGTAGTGGTCGCGGTCAAATCCCTTTGGCACATAGCCGGCGAAGACAAGGGAGACCTCGCCCTCATCGAGGAGCTTGAAACAGGTGCTTGTGCCATGGAGCTTTATGGAGAAGCCCACGTCAGGATGCTCCTTTTTAAAGGCGCTCTGCATCTTTGCTATCAATGGTATGCCGAAGCATCCTGAGGCGACGTCAAGGCGTTTTTTATCAAGCCCTTCAAGGAGCCTCTTCGTCTCCTCAACGCCCCTGAGGGTCTCCCTTGCGCTTCTGTAGACTATCCTGCCTGCGTGGGTGGGCTTCACACCTGACACATCCCGTTTGAGGAGCTCGGCCCCGTAGAAGGACTCCACCGCGTCGATCTGGGTGCTCACGGTGCTCACCGAGGTGCCCATGGCCTCTGCAGCGGCGAGGAGGCTGCCCCTCTCCACCACCTCTATGAACGTTGAAAGATAGTCCAGCCTGATCTTGGCGGTCATTTTATCCCGAGCACATCCCATGTGGAGTAGGTCTTCCCGCGCCCCGCTCTCTGTGCAAGGAACCGGATGGCCTTCAGCACACCCTTCACAAAGGCCTGTCTTGAATGGGCTCTGTGGGTTATCTCTATCCTCTCGCCATCGCCTGCAAAGAGCACGGTGTGATCCCCCACAACATCCCCTGCCCTCACCGCATGGACGCCTATCTCCTCCTTTTTCCTCTCGCCAACCATCCCCTGTCTCCCGAAGACTGTGTGAGGCTCCACATCCCTCCAAGGGATTCTGCAACGAGCGCCGCTGTTCTGAGGGCGGTGCCAGAGGGCGCATCCCTTTTGCGCCTGTGATGGACCTCGATGATCTCAACGTCGTATTCATCTCCGAGCGCCTCTGCCGCATCCCGCACAAGGCGGAAGAAGACATTCACCCCTGTGGCCATGTTAGGGGATATCACCGCCGATATGCCGCGCCTTTTCACCAGCTCCTCGATCTCACTGAGCTCCTCTTTTTTAAGCCCTGTGGTCCCGATGACAAGGTCAACCCCGGCATCGGCTGCAGCCCTTGCGTTGGTGATCGCCGCATCGGGGTTTGTGAAATCAACAAGGACCCCGGCCCCTGATGTCTTCAGGGCCCTCGAAAGCCCATCAGGAGGGGTTATGGGCACTCCAAGAGGGTCTGTGCCGGCGGCCTCGCCGGCGTCTCTTCCAAGGCCGTTCACATCCACCGCCAGGGCCAGCTCAAGATCATCCTGTTGGGCAATGGCCTTCACGATCTCCCTGCCCATCCTCCCATAGGCCCCGGCAACGGCTACTCTCACCTTCATCTATTAAACGTAAAGGGGGTGGGTAGATAAATTTTGCCCTGCCTGCTCAGGCCATCTGAGTAACCTCTGCGGATATCTTGCTCGACATGGTGGAGGACGCTGCAGAGGTTGTGACCTCAACCCGGTTCCTGGCAGCGAGATTCATCTTTGAGTACATGGAGAATATCATCACGGCTGCCACGATTATGCTGCCTGCGAGCAGGATGTACTCGATGGCGCCCTGGCCACCCTCATCACATATGAACTCCAGAGCCATTGGCTGTTCCCTGCCTTTTCCAGAGGTATCTCTCAGAACTCATATTTAAAACCAGCGGATGATCCTGGTCCTCATCTCCTCACCCCGCCGAGCCTCTGAAGAAGCTCCTCTATGAGCCCGGCTTTCTCAGGCTCCATGAGCTCTGCCCTGAGGGTGACGCTCTTCTTCCCCTCCGGTATCTGTCTGCCTCTGAAGACGTCCACCACGTCACAGGAGACGACGGCGCTGTCAAGGTCCTTTGCAACCCTGGCAAGGGCCTTTTCATCCACCTCCTCTGGGAAGACATAGGAGAAGTCCATCTGCTTCGTCCCCAGATGCTCTCTCTTCCACCTCAGGGCCTCCTCCTCGCTTAAAAGCTCTATGTTGGAGATCTTCAGCGTCTTTTTCAAACCCTTTCTCTCCAGTACCACTGTCTCAGGATCCACAGAGACCACCCTGCCCAGATGCACCTTGCCTGAGTAGATGTGCCTCAGTGCCACCTCCTTTCCGACGGAGCCCTTTAGATTCTTGAGCTCAGATGTGAGGGCCGAGATGGCCTTGTCGCTCTTGCCCATGCTCCCATCCACATCCCTGAATATCCTTGCAGAAGCGGCCATGATCCCTATGAAACCATCCACATCGCCCCGGGACACCGCTTCTTTAAGCCTCTGAGCCTCTTCGATAAAGACCCTGTGCACCTCTTCCACATAGGGGTTGTGCATCTGTATGGCGGCGTAGAGACGGGGGTTCTGCCCCACGATCCGCGCTATGAAGTCCAGCATGAGCTCATACACCGGGGAGGCGAACCTCCGGCTGTGGTCCACATCGATGTCAAGACGCCTTATCGTTGAAGCCGTTGTGATGTAGGCGAAGTGGGTGAGTCCCTGGACCACCGCCATCGTCCTGTCATGCTCCTCCGGTGTTGAGATGTAAACACGGGCCTTGCGCCCTGTGAAAAACCCTTCCAGGAAATCGAGCCACCTCCCTCCTCGCAACGGTGTCAGGATAACGGTCTGCCCCTCCAACCCTGCAACCCGCGGGCCGAACATGGGATGGGTGCCGATTATCTCCACATCTTCAGGCGCGGATTCAAGCATCGCCTTGGCAGGCCGGACCTTCACAGAGGTGAAATCCATCAGGAGACCGCCGCTTCGCACATGGGGCGCCACCTCCTCTATGACCTCCACCGTCTTTTCTATGGGGACAGATATTATGACGATGTCCGCCTCTTTTGCGGCGGCCGCATTGTCATGGGTGTACTCTGCTCCAACACTCTTTGAGACCTTCTGGCCCTTTGCCCTGTCACGCCCGGTTATCACTACCCTGTGCCCCTCTTCTCTGAAGATCCTTGCAAAGAGCCTTCCAAACTCTCCTGTGCCTCCGATTATGGCGATGGAGAGCGCCTTTTCACCGGACATTGTTTTCCGCTCACCACAAACCATTTATAGCCCTGTCCATTTAAGTTTTGCCGCATGAGGAACATAGTGCTCACCGGTTTCATGGGGGCTGGGAAGAGCGCCGTAGGGAAGAGGCTCGGCAGCCGGCTTGGGATGCCTGTGGTGGACACAGATGAGATCATCGAGCAGGAGACCGAGATGAGGATAAGCGATATCTTCGCCGAGTTCGGAGAGCCTCATTTCCGGGAGATCGAGAGGATGGTGGTGGAGGGTGTTTCAGAGCTCGAGGGCCACATCATCATCACAGGCGGCGGCGTGGTGCTCAACCCTGAGAACATGAAGCTTCTGCGCAAGAATGGCGTGATCGTCTATCTCCATGCCACCCCGGAGGTCCTCTATGAGAGGGTAAAGAGCGAAACACACAGGCCGCTTCTCCAGGTCAAAGACCCGATGGCAAAGATCAGAGAGCTCCTCGAA
>RFHW01000108.1 GCA_003695745.1 Methanobacteriota archaeon
CATGACAACACCTTACCACGGCACCTCTTTTTTGTGGAGCAGGAATCCTATGATGTTCACTGCCAGATGCCCAACAGGAGATATGAGCAGCAGGATTATAACTGTTTCCATGGTAAGCTCCACGGCAAAGCTGGCCAGCAGCAGGCCGCCGATGACAAAATCCAGCTGGTCCAGGAAAGGCGCTGACTCGCCCTTTGCAATGCCGATCCTGCGTTTGATGAAGCTCCCTGCCATGTCTCCGGCGAGGGCGCCGAAGGAAAGGAGAAAGGCCAGGTGAAAACTGGATAGAGGGTGTCTGGAGAGATAGATGTTCTCAAGGAGCCGGTAGAGGAGGCCGCATGCCACGCCTGCAAAGAGGCCGCGATATGTCTTTCCATCGCCGAAGAGACGCCGCCCGTCCCAGAGCCTCACCCCGAGGTCAACGGGCCGCCCCCCTCCAAAAAGCCCTGCAGCGGTGTTGGCCACATAGGCTGGGAGGAAGAAGACAACCGCTGCGGCAACCTCGTTAAAGCCGTAGGCCAATTCCCTCAGCCCCCCCTCTCCACCGCATATTCCAGTATCAGATCCCTGCCCAGCAGATAGTGTTTCTTCAGCCTCAGTGCAACGCCCTCTGCGATGGTCGGGAATCCTTCGCCGCCCACGATGCTTACGGCATCCCTGCCCCCCACGATCCTGGGCGCAACTGCCACCCTGACCTCGTCGACCAGGCCTTCTTTGAGCATCCCCCAGTTGAGCGTTCCGCCGCCCTCGAGCAGCAGGGTCCTCACCCCCCGTTTATAGAGCTTTTTCATGAGGCATCGGAGGTTCACGGGGCCGCTGCCGCAGACCACCACGGTGGCCTTCTCCTTCAGCCGCTCCACCCTCTCAGGATCCGCCTTCAGCGAGACGGCGATAAGCGTTTCCCCCTCCTCATTGAACATCCTCGATGTCAGGGGCGTTCTCCCATGGCTGTCCACCACCACGCGCAAGGGGTTCTTTGCATCGCTCTCTATCTTGTGTATGGAGAGGCGCGGGTCATCGGCGAGCACCGTGTTGATCCCCACCATGATGGCGTCCACCGACTCCCTGATCCTGTGCACCCGCTCAAGATCCTCCTTGGAGGATATGGCCGAGTCGCCTGTCCGGGCGGCTATCTTCCCGTCAAGGGTCATCCCTGCGTTCATGATCACATGGGGGCGCATAAAGGCCTATTTTGAGGGGGTTATTTTTAAATCTAATGAACGCCAGATATTGGGGTGGTGATGAAGATATGCCGTCCCTTGATGCGCTGATAGTGCTTGCAGGGATCCTCTATGGCTTCCTCCATCCCGGGAAGGAGGACAAGGCGAGGATATTGAAGACAGGGTTGAGATGGGGTGTGATCCTCGGCATCCTCGTCGGTCTCCTCGGCCTTTTGACAGGCAACGTGCTTGTGGCTGTGACAGCCGGCTTTGCAGGTGTCATTGGCTTTGTCCTCGTGGCGCTGGTGATAAGCATCGAGTTCATCATCGGCACCTTCATCGGCGACTTCCTGGAAGGGGTGCTCAAGAGATAGCGGCCGCCCTTGTTATCCCACGATCTCCCCTACCTGAAAGAGGCCGAGGAGATTGGTCTTCTTCTCCATGCTCTGGACCGCCCTTGATGCGCATACCACCGCCACATAGTCCCTCTTTGAAAGATACCTCATTTGAAAGGCCTTTTCAACGGCCTTCTTTATTATGTGGTCTGTAGAGTCCGTGGGGCTGCCTTCAAAGAGGATGGGCTCCACACCCCAGAGGAGCCGGAGCTCCCTCCCAACCCTCCTGCTGGGAGTGGCTGCGAGTATGGGCACGGGCGGCCGGTATTTGCTTATCATCCTTGCAGAGTAGCCCTCTCTGGTGATGGTGAGGATGTAGAGGCGGTCGATCTTGCCCTGGTCATCGAACTCCCCTGCCACGGTGTAGATGGCGTGTCCAAGGATCTCTGCAATGGTCTGGTGCTCTGAGTCAAAGTAGTCCGGGTCCCGTCTGGGCAGCGTCCTCTCGGCCTCTGTGACGATGCGATCCATTATCCTCACCGCCTCCACAGGGTGCCTTCCAATGGATGTCTCGCCTGAGAGCATCACCGCATCGGCGCCGTCGAGGACGGCGTTGTAGACGTCGCTTGCCTCGGCGCGGGTGGGAAGGGGCTGGAGGATCATGGACTCCAGCATCTGCGTTGCCACGATAACCGGTTTTCCCTCCCTGTTGCACCTGGTTATGATCTCCTTCTGCAGCTGGGGCACCGTCTCAGGCGACATCTCCACGCCAAGGTCGCCTCTGGCCACCATGATGCCGTCAGACACCTGGAGGATCCCGTCAAAGCTCTCTATGGCTGCCTGCCTCTCTATCTTGGAGATGAGCCTGATCTCGCTGCCCCCATTATCGTCAAGGATGGCCCTAACCTTTTTGACCTCCCCTTTGTTCCCTACAAAAGACACGGCCACATACTCTGGCTCAAGACCTGCTATGAACTCAAGGTCCCTCCTGTCCTTCTCTGTGGGCACCGAGACGCTGAGCTTGACCCTGGGCAGGTTCACGCCCTTGTTGCTTGTGAGAACGCCTCCAGACAGCACCCTGCACCTCACCTCCCGCCCCTTCACCTCCAGGACCTCCAGCATGATGATGCCGTCGCCTATGAAGATGCGGTCACCCTTCTTAAGGTCCCTTGTAAGCCCTTTATAGGGGATGGGCACGCGTCCTTCATCGCCCACCACATCCTCCGTCGTTATTACAACGGTCTTCCCCCTCTCAAGGGACGCTGGCTCAGACATCCTGCCCACCCTGATCCTCGGCCCCTGGATGTCGCACATCACAGCGACCCCATCGTCAACAGACCTTATCCGCTCGATGGTCCTGGCATGCTCCTCATGGGTGCCGTGGCTGAAGTTTATCCTCGCCACGTCCATCCCTGCCTCGACCATCCCCTTCAGGACCTTTTCAGAGCTGCTTGCAGGCCCTATGGTGCAGACGATCTTGGATTTGACGACCTTGCTCTTTGACACCATATCCGGCCCCCGATGCTAAACATATTTAAACTCCTGAGTATATATTAATTGGCATGGCGCAGGGGATGGAGGCAGGGCTCGACCGCTTCTTCAAACCCAGGAGCATAGCGGTCATCGGGGCGTCGAGAGAGGCCGGGAAGGTGGGCAACGCCGTGTGCGAGAATCTATTGAGAGGGACCACGAAAGAGATTCTCCATGCCAGGGGATTCGGCGGCGCCATATATCCTGTGAACCCCAGGGCCGATGAGATAATGGGGCTCAAATGCTACAGCTCCATAAAAGACGTGCCTGGCGAGGTGGACCTGGCCGTGGTCGTTGTGCCTGCCAGATTCGTCCCCACCATAATGGAGGAGATGGGGGAGAAGGGAACGAGGGCGGCGGTCATAATCTCAGCAGGCTTTTCAGAGAGCGGGGAGGAAGGCGCAAGGCTTGAAAGGGAGGTCCTGCGCATCGCCTCGAAACAGGGCATCCGCATAATCGGGCCCAACTGTCTGGGGGTCATACGCACCCACAACCACCTCAACGCCTCCTTCGCCGATATGATGCCTGAGCCAGGGCCCATCAGCTTCGTCTCCCAGTCAGGCGCTCTCTGCACCGCGGTGATACAGTACTCCTTTGAGGAGAGCATCGGCTTCTCCAACTTCGTGAGCATCGGGAACAAGGCGGATGTGGATGACGCCGACCTCCTTGAGTACTTCGCATCAGATGAGGAGACACAGGCCATCGCCCTGTACATAGAGTCCCTGAAGGATGGCAGACGCTTCATGGAGGCGGCGAAAAAGACGGTTCCGGAGAAGCCGGTGGTGATCCTCAAGTCAGGGAGGACCGAGGCAGGCGCCAGGGCAACATCATCACACACAGGCTCGCTCTCAGGGAGCGACGCAGCATATGAGGCGGCCTTCAGACAGACAGGGGCGCTCAGGGTCTACACCATCATGGAGCTCTTTGACGCTGCCAAGGCCCTGGCCTACCAGCCCCCTGCAAAGGGGGACCGCATAGCCGTTGTCACCAACGCCGGAGGGCCGGGTGTGATGGCCGCGGACCAGCTCTACACAAGGGGGCTCAGGCTGGCAGAGCTTCCAAAGGATGTTGTGAAGGAGCTGGACAGCTTCCTCCCGCCTGCGTGGTCCCGCTCCAACCCTGTGGACATCCTTGGGGATGCCACGCCTGAGAGATATGGTGAGACCCTCAGGGTCCTCTCAGGCTGCGAGGAGGTGGACGGCATCGTGGTGATACTAACGCCGCAGGTCATGACCCGTCCCATGGAGACCGCCAGGATCGTGGTTGAGTCTGTGAGAGGGGTCAGGAAGCCTGTGACCGCTGCATGGGTGGGGCTTTCTGGCAGGCCCAGCGAGGACTATCTTGACTCAGAGGGCATCCCGGAGCTCACCTTCCCTGAGAGGGCGGCAGACGCGATGGCCGCTCTGGTCCACCGCGGCAGGGTGCTAAGGAGGATACAGGGAGGTGAGTGGTCGTGAGCGCAGAGGCCCTGCTGAAGAAGGGGAAGGGCGTCCTCACAGTGGAGGAGTCAAAGGCGGTTCTGAGGGCTGCAGGGATCAGGACAAACAGGAGCGGTATGGCAGGAAATCCTGAGGAGGCTGCAAGGCTTGCAGAGGAGATGGGCTTTCCAGTGGTGATGAAGATAGTCTCCCCCCAGATCGTGCACAAGACCGAGGCAGGCGGCGTGGAGACAGGGATAAACACTGCCGAGGATGCTGCGAGGGCCTTCACGTCCATCGTGAAGAGGGCAGAGGCATATTCGCCGGAGGCCGAGATCAAAGGCGTGCTGGTGGAGGAGATGGCAGGCGGTGTGGAGATGATAGTGGGCGCTGCGCGGGACCCCACCTTCGGCCATCTCATCATGTTCGGGCTTGGAGGCATCTTTGTGGAGGTCTTCAGGGATGTGAGCTTCAGGGTCATCCCCATAGGCGAGAGAGACGCCCTGGATATGATTGACGAGATCAGAGGCAGGGCCGTGATAGATGGCGTGCGGGGACAGCGGGGGGTGAGCAGGGAGGGGATAGCAGAGGTGCTTCTGGCCGTGTCAGGGCTGGTTGAGAGAAACCCTCAGATCAGGGAGCTTGACATCAACCCACTCATGGGCGATGGGGACTCGGTGGTGGCCGTGGACGCAAGGATAGTCTTGGAGGGGGTGAAAGGAGATGGATGAGCTCCTCAGGCACCTTATAAGGATGGAGCGCCAGAAGACAGAGCTAAAATACAACGACTACAAGGAGTATCTGGAGAGGCTGGAAGGGGATGACAGGGAGCGGCTTCTCAGCATCCTCAGGCACCTTGAGTCATATCTGAAAGAGCTGCAGAGGCTGGAAGATGGGTGAGAGGCAGAGCCTTTTAAAGGAGGCGAAGAGGCGCATCTTCTCCCTAGCGCCAAGGGACCTTGCAGCTGCCCTTGCCATTGAGAACATGGCATGGGGCCTTGGAAAGATGCTCCATGTCCTTGAGGAGGAGGCTTTCTGCGTCTTCACGCCTGACTGCACCATAACCAGGAACACAGGCAGGTGGCAGAGCGGCTTCGGCTACGGTTGTCTCATCAGATGGAGGGACGACCTCATCTTCCCTGAGATGAGGCCCAACGGCTGCGGCATGGTGCTTGCAAGGCTTGACGAGATGCCCGATGAAAAAGGGCTTTTTGAGAGGGTCTCTGCATTGAGCAGCTCTGAGCTTGTCATAGATGGCACGCCCATAAGGCCTGACTTCGGCAAGGGCAACCACTTCTTTGAGTTCTACACCTCAACAGAGGTGTCGCCAGAGGTTGAAGGGAGGATGCCCCAGGACGGCGTCTACGCCATACTCCACTGCTCGGCGCCTGAGAGAAAGCACCTGATCTACGACGCCTTCCCGGATGAAGGCTGGGTGAAGACCCCTCTCGGCATGGTCCATGTGCTTGAAGGGGGTTCTGCCAGGGAATACCTCAGGCTCTGGAGGGACTTTGAGGGCTTCTGTAAAAAGAGGCGGGAGCTTCTGATGAGGGAGGTGGCCGATGGCAGATGCGCCATCCTGTCCAACGAGACCCATCAGGGCCTATTCGGGGCAAAGGAGATGAGGCTTGGATGCTACCGCGCCTCTGGCGGCAGCCTGCTCCCTGTTGCGCTGCGCTGGGACCTCCCGGTCTATGTCATGAGGGGGCGGGAGAACCTCTCGCCTGAGATCCTGGAAAAGCTCGGTTTCCAGAGGAGGGCCGAGAAACTGGGTCTTGCAGAGGAGCTTGAACACATAAACATCCTCCCCCACGGCGGCGGCTATCGGCTGCCCATACCATACACGCAGCTGAAGGTCCACGGAAGCGATGGGATGAGATACTTCTCCCTTCAAGAGCCGGGAGATGGGGAAGGCGGGATATCAAGATACGGCAGGATCATATTCACCTCGGCAAGGGAGCTGCCCTATGACTATCGTGGGAAAAAGGTGATAAGGAAGACCATAGAATACAAGCTTGGCGAGCCAGCGGCAAAGCTCCAGCCCAGGATAACACTGAAGGTATAGGTGGTGTTGCAAGATGATATCGAGAAGACTCTCAGAGGATGAGAAAAAGACCCTTTTGAAGATGGCAGAGTTCATAAAGGACAAACACGCCGGCTCAGAGGGGCATTCCTATTCCCATGTGATCGAGGTGGCCGAGACCGCTATTGAGATCGCGAAGAAGATCCCGGAGGAGACCGACCCCTTCATAGTGATGGCGGGGGCGCTCTTCCACGACATCGGCAGGGTGAACAGGGAAAGCGGCATGCTCCATGGCCTTGAGGGCGGGGCCATCGCAGAGGAGTATCTAGAGTCCATCGGCCTTGACCCTGAGACCGTGAACAGGATAACCCGCATCGTGGTGCGCCACACACCCACGTCCATGATCCCTCCTGAGACCGCTGAGGAGAAGGTCGTCTATGACGCCGACACCCTTGAGAGGCTTGGATGGGTGGGCGTGCTCCGCGGGCTCATGGGCAAGAAAGGCTCCATCGAATCCATCTTTGAAAGGGTCATCAAGAAGAGGGAGTCTGACTACGGGAAGCTCCACTATGACGTGAGCAAAGAGATGGGGAAAAGGGACTATGAGGACCTCAAATTCCTCATAGGCAGGATGAAAGAGGCCCTTGAAAAGAGGAAAGAGGAGATCGAGAGGATAGAGTTCCTGGAGGAATAGACCCTTTTCGCCACAGACCCAAAGGATGTGCTGCCTGCATCAGAGGTGGTCAGAGGATCCCGCCCATGAGCGTCTTCAGGATCCTCCCCTTGGAGTGGGTTATCCCGCCTCTTAGATAGAGCTTCAGCAGCCCTTCAGCCCTGTCCTTCCCCATTTTGGAGAGCCCTCTTATGAGCCTGTTCCTTGCCCAGTCAGGGCAGTGCACGGCGAGGCGCTGGATGAATCTCATATTGTCATAGAACCTCCTCTCACCCTCCACATGCCGGGCGTAGGCCGCAAGCCCCTCCCTCAGGGTCATCTCGCCAGCCAGCACCTTCCCGATGACCCCTCCGCATACCCGGGCATTCTCAAAGGCCTTTCTAATACCCTCGCCAGAGGTGGGCAGGACCTGATAGCAGGCGTCACCCACCTGAAAGACCCTGTCTTCCACAGGATCCCCAAGCCCCCGCAGCGGGAGATAGCCGCCGTGGGGCCTCGCCCTCTCACGGCTCATGCCGAGCTCGCCGAGAAAGCGGTCAAGACACTGGAGCGGACGGCCCATGTTGAAGCCTCCCAAGCCTATCCGGGCCCTGTCCTCGGCGACAGGGAATATCCAGCCATACCCGCCTTTGATGTATCTCTTGCCGTAGTAGATGTGAAAGGAGCTGGTATCGCCGTTGAAGGGCAGCTCCACCTCAAGGCCGAAGGCCGGAGGAGGGCCTACCTCCTTTATCTCTCTACCGTTCAACCCCGGGTATCCGCTGGCGTTGACCACCGTCCTTGAAGTGTATATCACTCCTCCGGCAGCCACCTTGAAGGACCCTTCGGAGCTTATGCCTGTCACCGCCCTTCCAGTAAGGATCTCTGCGCTATCCAGCCTCTCGGCAAGGGTCTGGCAGAAGACCCGGTAGTCTATGGTGCAAAAGGCCTCAGGGAGCCTCACCCTTGCGCTGGAGCCGTCGCTCGAATAAATGGTGAGGTGGTGGAGGGGCTGGAGCACTGCCTCTTCACATCCAAGCCTCTCCATCCACTCAAGGGATGTGCAGCAGGTGGAGCGCTGGGCCGTGCCAAGCCCCTTCTTCCTTTCTAAGAGGAGGATGTCCCAATCACCGATAAAGTGGGCTGTTGCAAGCCCTGCGAAGCTTCCGCCCACCACTATGGCATCCCGCTCTTTCCGGCCCATATACCTCTCTTCAGCTGCAGCTCTTGCAGCACTTGCATGAGCCGTATCTGGGCTTCTTCACAACTTTTCTGGCCTTCATCCTATCCTGTCACCTCCCTTTTGCTTGACTGTTTTCATGAGCATCTCTTCAAAGTCTTCAACTGCTGGCAGTCCGTCGAGCCTTCCAATCTCCACGCCGTCTTTGTAGAACACGAAAGTTGGAGTGCTCGTGATCTCCAGCTCCTGCGGCACCTCAGGGTTTTTCGTGATGTCAAATCGCACCACCCTGCAGTCCCTGCCATGTTTTTCCAGAAAATCCATGACACGGGGCTCAACGGCCCTGCAGGGCGGGCAGCCCGGCACCGTGAACCAGACTATGACCGGCTGCGACTCTCCTTTGACCGCGTCAAGGCTCTCTATCTCAGGGATCATGCCCTGCCTCCAGCAGCGCCTCTCTTTATCTCAGGCACATAGCCTTTGAAGAGGAGCGAGTTCGTCACCACCGAGACAGAGCTGAAGGCCATGGCAGCCGCCGCCCACTCCGGCCGGAAGACGATGCCGGTGGAGGGGTAGAGCACGCCGGCAGCGACAGGTATGAGTATGGAGTTGTATATGAGGGCCCAGAAGAGGTTCTGCTTCACCTTCCCAAGGGTCCTGCCTGAGAGCTGCATCGCCGCAACCACGTCGCGGAGGTCGTCCTTCATGAGCACGATCTCACCGCTCTCGATGGCCACGTCGGTTCCGCTTCCAATGGCTATGCCGGCATCTGCCTGAGCCAGAGCAGGCGCATCGTTTATCCCGTCTCCGACGAAGGCCACGATCTCACCCTC
>RFHW01000017.1 GCA_003695745.1 Methanobacteriota archaeon
GTATTACAGGACATTTGCAAAGGAAAAGGGCATGGAGGCCGTCAGGGCGGCCATTGAAAGGCTGAAAGGCGAATACGACCTCCTTGTCATGGAAGGTGCTGGAAGCCCTGCCGAGATAAACCTCTATGAGCGGGACATTTCAAACTTTGCTGCTGCCGAGATAGCGGGGGCTGATGTGGTCCTTGTGGCCGACATCGAGCGTGGCGGTGTCTTTGCAAGCATCTACGGGACCCTGGAGCTGCTGAAGCCCGTGCACAGGCGGATGGTGAAGGGCGTCATCATAAACAAGTTCAGAGGCGATGAGGAGCTCCTCAGACCTGCCGTTGAGAAGATCCAGAGGCTTACCGGCGTCCCGGTCATAGGCGTGGTCCCATATATGGAGGGGCTGCGCCTTCCTGATGAGGACTCCCAGTCCCTCAGCGAAGCACGGGGACAACGGATCGACATCGCGGTGATAAGGCTGCCCCGCATCTCAAACTTCACGGACTTCGACCCCCTTGCCTATGACAGGCGGGTGGCCCTCAGATATGTGGGAGCGCCTGAAGAGCTCGGCAGCCCTGATGCCATCATCCTGCCCGGGACGAAATCCACCATAGACGACCTTCTCTGGCTGAGGGAAAGGGGCTTTGAAGATGCGATCAGAGAACGTGCGGGGCGCATACCCATAATAGGGATCTGCGGCGGCTTCCAGATCCTTGGCAGAAGGATAATCGATGACGGTGTTGAAAAGGATGGGCCTTCAGTGCATGAGGGCCTTGGCCTCCTTGACGTTGAAACCACCTTTGAGGGATACCGTAAGACCACCAGGCAGGTGTCAGGTGTCGTCGCCGCAGATAGGGGCGTGTTTGAAGGGATGAAAGGGGCTCCTGTCTCTGGCTACGAGATCCACATGGGCGAGACCCGGCTTCTCGAAGGGGCGCGGCCTGTCTTCACCATCAATGGCGCAGATGAAGGGGCGGCAGACAGAGGTTTCATGACCTTCGGCACCTATCTGCACGGCCTCTTTGACAGCCCCTCCTTCCGAGAAGGGCTGATAGATCTTCTTTCGAAAAACACCCCTCCGCAGGCCGGTGCTGCCGGCGGCGAGATAAGCAGGGTGTGGGAGGAGAGCATCGAGAGAATGGCAAAGACCGTTAAATCATGCGTGGACCTTTCGTGGTTCCTATGACAAGCGAGGTTGTCGCCGTCCTTGCCCTGGCCCTGATCGTTGACAGGGTCTTTGGAGAGCCGCCGGAGAGTTTTCATCCGACGGTGTGGATGGGGAGGGCCATAGCCATCCTTGAAAGGCGTTCCACAGAGGCCCTCCTCGTCTTTATCGCTGTGACAGTGGGGTTCTCGTTGCCGGCCTTTTTCCTGGTAAGGGCGCTCCACGGGACCTCGAAGATCCTAGCGGCTGCTTTGATCTTCAAGACCGCCTTCAGCTGGAGGGGCCTTTCAGATTACACCCGCCCGATCGCAAAGGCCCTTGAGAAGGGGGACCTTGAAGCGGCAAGACGCGCCGTGCCATATATTGCCGGAAGAGACCCCTCCGGGCTTGACAGAGAGGGTCTGCTCTCGACCGCTGTGGAGTCCGTTGCAGAGAGCAGCGCAGACGGCATAATCTCCCCCCTGTTCTATTTCTGCATCTGCTCTCTTCCGGGCGTTGAAGCAGGTGTGGCGGCGGCCCTCTTTTACAGGGCGGTGAACACCCTTGACTCCATGCTGGGCCGGCCTGAAAACCCAAAAGGGCGCCTCCATGCAAAGGCCGATGAGCTTTTGAACTTCCTGCCGGCCCGCATTGCAGCGCTTCTTCTCCTGTTCTCTGGACTGGCTCTGGGCAAAGATGCAGGAGGCGGGATCGCCATCTTCAAGCGTGACCGGAACGCCACTCCAAGCAGGAACGGAGGGCAGACCATGTCTGTGATGGCAGGGCTGCTGGGGGTGCAGCTGAAAAAAAAGGGGGTCTATGTCCTCGGCGATCCAACGGTCCCGTTGGGCACAGCACATATATATGAGGCTCTGAAGATTGTGGATGTACAGGTGCTGACCTTCGCGCTTTTGACGGTGATATGGTGGATATAAAAGAGACGATAAAGAAGGCCGCCTATGAAGAGGGCGCAGACCTGCTCGGGTTTGCAGACCATGAAGGAAAGACGGCTGTTGTCCTTGCCTATTACTCAGCAGGAGACCTTGACCTGGGGGGCCTTGACAGAAAGGCAGAGAGGATCGCCAGCAGGGTTCGGAGAGCAGGCTTTAAGGCAGAGGTCATCAGCGCCTGTGACGGCGGCGGTGTGAGCCTGCGAAGACTGGCGGAGAAGGCGGGGCTTGGGTTCATAGGGAAAAGCGGCCTTCTCATTACAGAGCGCTTCGGCCCTCATGTGCGGCTTGCGGGGCTGCAGATCAACACCGAGCTGCCTGTGCAGGAGGGAGCGGGACCGGCAAAGGGAGGATGCAACGGATGTATGCTCTGTGTAAAGGCCTGTCCCGCCGGCGCCATTGAGAGGAGGGATGCAAGCCGGTGCAGGGACTTTGTGGAAGGCATGGGAGAAGGGCGCTGCACAGCATGCATAGATGTGTGCCCCTTTAAGGTGAAAGGATGAAGAGAGCCTTTCTTGACCTCCTCGGGTTTTTAACTGTCCTTCCCGCCGGCATGCCTGAGAGACTGGAAGATGTGGCAGGGAGGATGTATCTCTTCCCGGTTGTAGGGGGCCTCCTGGGGCTTCTGGCCGGTTTTTCAACCCGCCTTTTCACCCTTTTTCTGCCCACCACCATATCCTCCGCCCTGGGCTTTTTTGTCCTCCTTTCTCTTACAGGATTCCACCATCTTGACGGCCTCCTTGACTTTGGCGACGCCCTGCTCTTCAGAGGCCCGATGGACAGGAGGATCGAGGTCCTCCATGACACCACAACAGGCGTCGGCGGATTTGCCATAGGCGGCTTTGTAACAGGCATCGGGGTGCTCGCGGCATATGAGTTCACCTCTGCTGCCGGCAATCCCGTGATCCTCTTTGCCGCCGCGGAGACGATGGCAAAGACCGCCCTGGTGATGGCCGCCGGGCTTGGAGACCCTGCCTTTGAAGGCATGGGCAGCGTCTTTACAGGGGTGCTGAAGAAAAGCAGGTGGCAGCCTCTTGCAGCGGCCATAATAGCCGGCCTTCTCACAGCGCCTGCTTTTGGACTCAAGGCGTTGATCCTTCTGGCAACATCCTTTTTCAGCGCCCTCTTCTTTGTCCTGGCATCGAAGAGGCTTATCGGCGGTGTGAGCGGCGATGTCTTCGGCGCCCTCAACGAAACCACAAGAACGCTCTCTATGCTGGTGATGCTGTGGATGCTCTCATAATGGCAGGCGGAGTGGGCAGGCGGATGGCCTCAAAGGTGCCAAAGCCACTGATACAGTTCAAGGGCAGACCCCTCATAAAATGGGTCTTTGAAGCTGCCGCAGGCTGCTCTCACATGGACAGTATAGCCGTAGCCATAACGAGAGCGACATACAGTGTCAAAGGGGCGGTGGACGCCGATTTCGTGGTGACAGATGGAAGAGGATACGTGGAGGACATGGTCTCTGCAATCACACAGCTCGGCCTTGAAAAGACGCTGGTCCTCTCAGCAGATCTCCCGCTCCTGACAGCCCCGGACCTTGACTGGGTCGTGGAGGAATACCGCCGTCTCGGCGCACCCGCCCTCGCCGTCTTTGTGCCCGTGGAGCTGTGCAGAAAACTGGGCATCACCCGTACCATGGAGATCGATGGACTGGTGCCGGCAGGCATAAACATCGTGGACGGCAGAGACCTTGACGGCGAGGAATCCCGCCTAGTCACCTCAAACCCCCGCTTCGCATTCAACATAAACACGCCAGGCGACCTTGAAAGGGCGGCACAATTTGCAAGAGAAGCTCATTGAAAGCTTACAGTTCACTTTATCCCGCTAACTAGGAAATAGCAAAATTTCAGTGATAGTCCGAGGCATAGGATGAAGAGGGATTTTCAACAACTTTGGATAATGTTTTATGTGAAGAAATCAATAATATTTGAACCTATGATTGAAAATGACATAGTTAGGAGTATAAAAGAAAAATTAGAAGAAAGTGGGCATAGAGTTTTAATATTCACAAATCTTGCTATACGAAAAGAGTTCCAAAGGTCTTATGCGGAAGCATTTCCAGACGTTCCTCTACTTTTGCAACCAGAAATAGACCTTATTTTAATAGAACACACGGAAGGAGATGAATCTTATCCTTCAGCGGTTGAAATAAAATATTTTAAGCCGAATAATAAAGGAAGGCTAAACA
>RFHW01000109.1 GCA_003695745.1 Methanobacteriota archaeon
CAGAACAAGGACCGCGACAAAGGCTGCTAAAACCAGCCTGCCCCTCCTTTTCTCAAAGACATAGCCACATCTGGGGCACTCGCCGTTCTCAGGCACGACCCAGGCGCCGCACTTGGGGCAGTAAACCTTCTCCTCTGCCATCGTCATCTCACTTTCTTCAGCCTCTCCCCGTCTATCTCGGCGATGTTCATGAAGAGGTTTTCAAAGTTGGAGATGTCCTTTTTGTCGTGGCCCTCCCTGTTCATGAAGACGATGAAGGTGACGCCCATCGTTGAAAGGCGGTTCAAGGTCTGGGATATGAAACGATAGGCCTGGCCCACACCGATGTTGAGGATGAGGTTCGACAGGGGCTCAAAGATGAACACATGGTCCTTGGTGAGCGTCTCAAAGACCTCGCTGAAATACTCCAGATTGGTCATGGGTATCTCGTCCTTGGAGGGCATGGCAGCCTGGTCAGGGAGGTTTATGATCCTCACGCCCTGAACGCCGCTGAAACGCTCCCTGTAGTGCGCCGTTGCCGGCTGGGTGGAGACGAGGACGATGTCCTTGCCCTCCTCAAGCATGAAGTTCATCACATCTGCCATGACCGTCTCTTTCTTGGCGGAAGGCTCATATTCCACGAGCATGGACTCCGCCATGTCAGCCTCCCCCATATAGGAGAGATCCTTTTCCGGAGGCGGCATCTCAATGTCAAGCTCCGCCGATGGAGGCGCAGCTTCCAGTGCAGGCTCCTCCTCGCTTGTCTGCTCAGGAATCGTGAATGTCTCCGCCTCCTCGCCTGCTGGCGCTGAGGCCTCGGCCACGGGGCGCGCCTCCGCCCTGTGCTTCGAGAGCTGTATCCTCTTCAGACCTGTGGCGGCGCGTCCGAGCTGGAGGTATATCTTTTCAAGGACAAGGTATATGCCGAGGAGAATGACGCCGACGGCCCGAAGCGCTGTTCTTAGAGCGGCCCAGAGGAGGTTGCCTGTTGAACGAAACCCTCTGGTTATGGCGCGCCGGATCCTGTAGGACGCCCTCCCGGGCTTCACCGACGGGCCCTTGATCTTCACAGCCCTTCTGAGAAGCGAGAGATAGACCAGGACGGTGAGCACTATGACACCGAGGAAGAGGGTGCCTGAAAAGAGCCCGGAAAAGACGCCCACCGTCGCGAAGGCCCCGAAGAGATACATCCTCTCAGACCGGGTCCAGAGCCCTGCCCCCTTTTCCTTTTCCTCAGCGGCCCTGTATCTCAGGAGAAGTATGCCTATGGCCGCGATCGTGCCTGTCCCAAGGTGCCCGGCGAGACCTGGCTCCACATAGGAGAGGTTGATCACCCACAGCCGTCCAAAGTTGTAGTAGGTGTCTTTCAGGGCAAGGAACAGCAGGGCGCCGAGGAGTATGAAGAGGTCGGAGAGCTGCCCAAGGAACACGCCCAAAGGGCCGCCAAATATGCTCTTTTTCCTGCTCCGCTTTTCAATGCTTCTTTCCACGTCGTCGAGGAAGGCGTTCACAAAGATCAGGGCCACCGCCGTCTTCACCGCAGTCTCGGCAGATATGAGCGGGATCTGGTATGAGGATATGAAGAGGGCTGCTGAGAGGAGGGCGGCCCCAAAGGAGAGGAGCGCCACCCTCGTGGGCGTTACCCCCATCTCTGATAGAAAGAACCCTGCTGCCCGGGCCAGCGGGTTGAATATGTTCGTGATCCTGAGCTCCATTCTCATCCGGCCTCTTACATCCTATGGTTGCTGGCGGTTAAAAAAGCTTGTCATCGACGAGGGGGTGTGTGAGCAGAAAAATTAAATGAAAACAACGGGCTATAAATATCACAGGGAGATTTATGGAGGTAATCTACAGGCCCACTGAATGTCCGAAATGCTCAAAGCCCTTAAAGGACTTTCACACCCAGTATCCGTGGTGCGGAACTCCTGTCAAGATAAAAAGAACGATAAAAAAGAGCAACGTAGTTGTGGGGCGTTTTGTAGCTGGGGTTTTCTTTTTGCTCCTTGCCTTTTTTGAATATGTATTTTATCAGGCAAGCAGGCCTGAAATAAACGTGCTCCGCCATAAAATATCGCTGTGGATGCCGATACCCACCAGCCTCCATCAGTTTACATTGATCCAAACTCAGATCGCCATAATATTCCTTGCTGTGTTGACCACCTTGCTCGCGGTGCTTGGGGTTTTCGTCTTCACAAAACACCTTTAGAGCCGGGGGTTGGAATCAGACAAAGAGCGGTGCAAATACCAGTGCCACGATGCTCATGAGCTTTATGAGTATGTTGAGGCTCGGGCCGCTCGTGTCCTTGAATGGGTCGCCAACTGTGTCGCCCACCACCGCCGCCTTGTGGGCGTCCGAGCCTTTACCGCCTAGATTGCCCTTTTCAATGTGCTTCTTGCCGTTGTCCCATGCCGCGCCGGCATTGGCCATCATCACCGCAAGCATGAATCCTGTGACGATGGCGCCTGCAAGGAGGCCGCCCAGGGCCTCAGGTCCCAGGAGCAGGCCCACTGCAACGGGTGTGATCACGGCAAGGAGCCCGGGTATGACCATCTCCTGGATGGCGGTTTTGGTGGAGATGTCAACGGCCCGCGCATAGTCTGCCTTCGCCTTGCCCTCCATCAGGCCCGGTATCTCCCTGAACTGCCTTCGCACCTCCTTTACCACCTGAAAGGCGGCCTTGCCCACGGCATCCATCGTGTACGATGAGAAGAGGAAGGGCAGCACACCGCCCAGGAAGAGGCCTGCAATGACCTCTGGCTTGGCGATGTCGATGGCTGCGAGCCCTGTGGCCTTTGTGTATGCGGCGAAAAGGGCAAGAGATGTGAGGGCGGCAGAGGCTATGGCAAATCCCTTGCCTGTTGCTGCCGTGGTGTTCCCGAGGGAGTCGAGCTCGTCGGTGCGTTTTCTCACGTCCTCGCCGAGCCCGGCCATCTCAGCGATCCCGCCTGCGTTGTCAGCTATCGGTCCATAGGCGTCTGTGGACATGGTGACCCCCAGTGTGGAGAGCATGCCCACAGCTGCGATTGCCACCCCATATACGCCTGAGAAGTGATAGGTGAGCACAACCGCTAAAGCGATGATGAGGACCGGGAAGGTGGTGCTCTTCATCCCCACTGAGATGCCTGTGATGAGGTTTGTGCCTGCGCCTGTCTGCGCCGACTCCGCCACCCGCTGGGTGGGCTTGTAGTTGGCTGATGTGAAGTATTCTGTGATGAGCCCGATGGCGATGCCGCTTACAAGGCCCAAGATGATGGAATAGAAGATGTTTATGTCTCCAACGGTCTGCTGCACAAGGAAATATGAGATGATGATTATAAGCCCGCCTGTTACAAAGACCCCTTTTCTGAGGGCCAGGAGAAGCTCCGGGATGGTTGCGTCCTCATGGGTCCTCACGAAAAAGGTGCCTGCTATGGCCGCGACTATGCCTGCGCCTGCCACGTAGAGGGGCAGGAGCACGCCGCCCAGCCCGTATTTTGCAGCCGCCGCGCCGATGATCATGGTGGCGATGATGCTGTTCACATAGGATTCGAAGAGGTCTGCTCCCATGCCTGCCACGTCGCCCACGTTGTCGCCCACGTTGTCTGCGATAACCGCCGGGTTCCGGGGGTCGTCCTCCGGTATGCCTGCCTCCACCTTGCCGACGAGGTCTGCGCCCACATCGGCTCCCTTTGTGTATATCCCTCCTCCAACACGGGCGAAGAGGGCGATTGAGCTTGCGCCGAAGCCAAAGCCATTTATGACGTTCGGATCTTTGAGGAGGAGGTAAAAGAAGCTTATGCCGATGACGCCGAGGCCCACAACCGAGAATCCCATGGTGGCGCCGCCTGAAAAGGCCGTGTCCAGCGCCTTGTTGATGCTTGTCTTTGCTGCCTGAGCGGTCTTTTCATTGGAGCTTGTAGCTGCTTTCATCCCGATGAAGCCTGCCAGCGCGGAGGAGAAGGCTCCGCCCACATAGGCAAGGGCGGTTTTTGAGGATATCTTCACGTAGAGAATAACTGTCACTGTCGCTGCAAAGAGGAATATATAGGTGTATTCTCTTTTCAGGAAGGCCATTGCGCCTTCAGAGATGGCGCGGGATATTTTCCTCATCTCCTCTGTTCCCGCCTCTGCCTTGGACACCTTGTTTATAAGGTAGGCTACAAAGGCCATGGCCGCCAAGCCTGTTGCCAGTGGAATGAGCGATGTATCCATGTTTCACCTCACAGTTTGGATTTTCAAGGTAACGGCTCTGCCCTTATATATAATATTTGTCCCCCCACACCCCTTTGTTTCCACTGGAACCCTATTGTGTTCCATGTGATTTTACAATAATATTTTAATATATTGATAACAAACGATTACATACAGTTCCATATGAAACACAGGGCTCTCCCCCCAAAACATTTTAAAACCTCCTGTGCCACATGGTATTATGGAGGATTTCATTGAGGAAGAGCGAAGGCTTATTGCGCACACCTATCTCAGACAGCCCATCATGATAAAAGAGGCCAGCGGCGCAGAGGTAAAGGATGTACATGGAAAGACCTACATCGATTTCTTCTCCGGGATAGCGGTGAACAATGTGGGGCACTGCCACCCGGCCGTGGTGGAGGCCATCAAAAAACAGGCAGAGAGACTGATTCATACATCAAACATCTACTATACGGAGCCCCAGCTCAAGCTTGCCCGCCTTCTCAACGATATCTCAGGAGGATACAGGTCTTTTTTCTGCAACAGCGGGGCAGAGGCAAACGAAGCAGCCATCAAGCTGGCAAGGAAACACACCGGGAAGAGCAACATCATAACGGCGGAGAACTCCTTTCACGGCCGCACCCTTGCAACACTTGCTGCTACGGGACAGGAAAGATACAGGCAGGGATTCGACCCCCTGCCAGAGGGCTTCAGCCATGTTCCCTTCGGGGATGCAGAGGCGGTTGAAGAGGCCATAACAGAAGAGACGGCAGCGGTCATGATCGAGCCGATTCAGGGCGAAGGCGGGGTTGTGGTGCCGCCTGAAGACTACCTCAGGAAAGTGGCGGCCACATGCGAGAAGAGGGGCGTGCTCCTCATCCTGGACGAGGTGCAGACAGGATTCGGCAGGACCGGCGACGTCTTTGCATGGCAGGGATACGGGGTGGAGCCGGACATCTTCACCGTGGCAAAGGCCCTTGGAGGAGGAATGCCCATAGGAGCGATGCTCGCCAGACCGGAGGTGATGGATTCCTTCGGACCAGGGGATCACGCATCCACCTTCGGCGGAAACCCCGTGGCCTGCGCGGCAGCGGCTGCAAGCGTTGAGGTGATCCTCAGGGAGGGGCTGGCAGAGCGCGCCAGGGAGCTCGGCAGATACCTGATCCAGAGGCTTGAGGAGCTCCAGGAGAGACACCCCTCCATCAGAGAAGTGAGGGGCCGGGGGCTCATGATCGGCGTGGAGCTCGACTCCCCATGCCAGGAGGTTGTGGACCGGGCACGGGAAAAGGGGCTGCTCCTCAACTGCGTCCATGAAAAGACGCTGCGCCTTGCGCCGCCTCTGATCATAGACAGACCGCTGATCGATGAGGCCGTTCAGACCCTGGACGAGATATTTGCAGAGACAAAAAAATGATCAAGAGATTCATAAAAGAGGATATCAAGGACCTGGAGCCCTATGTGGCGGGCGCAACAAAGGAGGAGGCCGCCCTACGCCACGGGCTCAGGCCGGAGGAGGTCATAAAGCTTGCGTCAAACGAGAATCCCTACGGACCACCGCCGAAGGCGGTTGAGGCCATAGAGGGGTGGTCTTGCCGGGTCAATCTATATCCTGAGGACTATCCGCGGGAGCTGATAGAGGCCATATCAGGCTATGTCAACGTCCCTGCAGAGATGATACTGCCCGGCGGCAACGGGGCGGACGAGGCCATGGACACCATCTTCAAGATGCTCCTTTCCCCGGGGGACGAGGTGCTCCTGCACAGCCCCACCTTCCCCTATTACAGGATTCTCACAAGGCTCTACGGAGGCAGGGCCGTGGAGGTGCCCATGACCGATGGATACGGCTTCCCCGCAGAGCGGATCATCGAAGGGGTAACTGACAGGACAAAGCTCATAGTGATATGCTCCCCTAACAACCCAACGGGAACGGCGATTGGGGCCGACGAGGTGAAGGCCCTGCTTGACACCGGCCTGCCGGTGATGCTCGACGAGGCCTATGTGGAGTTTGCAGACACGTCCCACACCGGGCTTGTCAGGGAATATGAAAACCTTGTGGTTCTCAGGACATTCTCAAAGGCATTCGGCCTTGCAGGGCTGCGCGTTGGATATGCCCTTGCCCATCCCGACCTGACGGCGGAGGCCCTGAAGGCGAAGCCCCCTCACAATGTGAACCTCCTCGCCCAGAAAGCGGCGGCAGCGGCCCTGGGCGATCTGGGGCACATGCGAGAGAGCGTTGAAAAGATCAGGAGGCAGCGCAGCATGGTGTTTGAAGAGCTCGCCGCCATTGAAGGTGTGAAGGCCTATCCTTCGCAGGCGAACTTCCATCTCATAGACCTCAGCGGCAGCGCCAAAGAGGCACGTGGCGTTGTGGAGGGGCTTGAGCGCCGCGGCATCATCGTCAGGTGGTGCGCCGGATTCGGCCTCCCAGACTGCATCAGGGTGACGGTGGGAACGGAGGAGGAGAACAGGCGCTTCCTCGCAGAGCTTAAAGAAGTGTTGGGATGAAGCCTCTTCCAGACAGACAGCCCGGCGCTGCGGCGCTGGAGGCAATCGCTATGTCCGCTGGCTTGACAGAAGAGGAGTCTCAAGAGAGCGTCGAGCGGTGTAAGGCGGCCTTTTCATCGGTCACAGGCCACAGCCATGTGGAGCTGACCAGAACAGGCGGTGAGGCTATATTCCGGGTTCTATCAGCCGTTGGCGGCAGCGTAATGCTCCCTGATCAGGGCATCTGGCAGGGGACGGTGAAACACTGCAGCGGGCTCGGCATCCCGACCACGGTCCTCCAAACCGACCTGGGGCTGATCGATCCGGAGAGGCTCAGCGAGGCCATAAAGGCCCGCCGTCCGAAGGCCCTCTTCATAACCTCCTTTGCCGGCTATATTGCAGAGCAGGACCTCCCGGCCATCTCAGAGGTGTGCAGGGAGGAGGGGGTTCTTCTCATCGAGGACGCCTCATCCTCCATCGGCGACGGCGTGCTTGGGAAGGCCAGATACAGCGACGTCATCGTGGGCTCGGCGAGAGAACCAAAGCTCCTGTTCCTGAAAGAAGGGGGTTTCATCGCCACAAGCAACCCTGAGATGGCCAAGACCTTAGAAAGCCGGGGCTGCCAAAAGCCAAGCCCGGATGCCTGCGCTGCCATGACCGCGGCGTTGAAAGAGGCGCCACAGACACTGAAAGAGCTCTGCTCCTTCTCTGAAAGGCTTAAAGAACGCCTCGATGGGGTGGTCCACAGAGGCAGAAGGGGACCCTGCGTCGGTGTCTTGACGGAAGCTCCGAAGAAAGTGGCCAGAAAGGCGGCTCAAAGCGGTCTCGTCACAGAATCGGGAAAGACCATCTTCACAACATGCCCGCGATACGACCGGTTCCTTGAAAAGGGGCTGGTCATCGAGGTGAAGAAGCTGGATGTTGGGGCCTTGGGCGAGGCAGGTCTTCACAGGATAATCGAGCT
Source organism: Methanobacteriota archaeon (assembly GCA_003695745.1). Lineage (GTDB taxonomy): Archaea > Hydrothermarchaeota > Hydrothermarchaeia > Hydrothermarchaeales > SZUA-236 > J060. The sequence goes on from RFHW01000109.1 coordinate 7,599, forward strand.
GATCCAGCGAGGCTCAAAGAAGGTAAGGGTATTTTAGTGATAAGGAGCAAGTAACAGACATGTACCTCCTGGAGGTGCTCATCGAGTCTTTCCAGCTGCTCAGGAAGGAGCCCAGGATATATGTCCCAAGGATATTCACAACGATCCTCTACACCCTCTTCCTGCTCTATGCAGCAGACCTTTCTCTGAGGCTTGGCGGCGCCCTTAACAGGGAGATGTCCGTGGCACAGGCCGCGGGGACCTCTCCAGACCCTGCCGGGGTTCTAACCCGCTTTCAGGGCGAGATCCTTTTCTTTCTCGCCCTCTTTCTCCTCGTCTTTGCCGTTGACATGCTCTCCTACGGGATGTATGCAAAGATAGTTGAGGACTATTATACAGAGCGGAAGGTGAGGCTTAAAGAGGCTTTTTATGAGGCCCTTGGCAGGATAAAGACCCTCTTCCTCCTGGGCCTGCTCCTGCTGACGGCGCTCGGCCTCATACTCTTTGCATACTCCCTTCTCGGCGCCGCATACATGCTCACAGGCAGCCCGGTCTTCCTGGCCCTGGCAGCCCTCCTTATCATCGGGGCCCTCGCCTTCTTTGCGGTGGCCTTCTTCTTCTCAGTGCCCGTGGCAGTCCTGGAGAGAACAGGCCTGACCGAGGCAGTTGCAACAAGCATGTCCCTTGGCATGAAAAACAAAGGCGACCTGGTGAAGATCAACTTCCTCTTCGCCGGTCTGATACTCGCCACCCTGGGAGCGGCGATGGCCGCCGATTTCAAAGGCAGGCTCGGGGCAGCTGCCATAGCGGCCTTCATAGCCGGGAGGCTGCTGCAGGCCGTGGTCTACACCTATATCAGCGTTGTGAACCCCTCTCTTTATCTGAAAATAGAGGAGACCGCCTAGAGGGCCCTGGAGATGATGCCGAGGAGCAGGATGAGCAGGAGTATCAGGGCGGCCACGAGTTTTTCGTCCACGTCGAAGTGGCTGGCCGGCGCCTCACCATCCCTTTCGCCGCCAAATCTCTCAATCTCCATGACGCCGGGCACCTCATAGGCCGCTTTATAAAGAGGGGGCTGCGTTGACCGCGCCCCTTGTCTGGAGAGCCACCTTTCCCTTGAGAATCCCCTGCAGCCGTGTTTCTCAGGGAGGCGGTGATCCCCGCAGAACGCCTCGCCGCAGTAGCTGCATGTGAATGGCAGCAGCTCCTCTTTGGAACAATAAGCGCACCTGGCCATAATCACGCCGGCATAAAGGGGGTCAGGTGAACATCTCGCCCGGCGGCCTTGAAAGGGCGAGGTCAATCTCCTTCAGCGCCTCATCCAGATGGCGCTCAACGATCTTTTCGGCGTCCTCAAGGATGGCCCTGTAAAGGGCGCCCTTCAGCAGCTTTTCCTTGAGATCCCGCCCTGAGAAGCCCTCGGTCCTTGACAGGTACCTGCCGAGGTCTGCATCCACCTCCATGGGCAGGGTCCTCACATAGTGCTTCAGGATGGCAAGGCGCTCGTCCTTTGTGGGTATCTTGAACTCCAGCTCCTCCTCAAACCTGCTCCGAATCGCCCGGTCGAGGAGCGCAGGGCTGTTGGTGGCTGCAATGGTGACCACACCAGGGTTCTCCTTCACCCCGTCAAGCTCTGAGAGAAGGGCGTTCACCACCTCTGCCACATCGCCCCGCACAGACTGGTAGGCGCGGTCGAGACCCACCGCGTCCACCTCGTCTATGAAGACTATGGCCGGCGCAGAGTCGGCGGCCATGGAGTAGAGCTCATGTATCCTTTTTGAGCCATCCCCCACGAACTCGCCCACAAGGTCTGTGGCGCGGACCTTGAAGAAACGGGCCTTCACCTCGTTTGCAAGGGCCTTTGCTGTCATGGTCTTGCCTGTGCCCGGCGCCCCGTGGAAGAGGACGTTCTTGGGCGCCCACCCGCCAAAGCTCTCCGGGTCTTCAAGATACTTCATCACGATCTTGCACTTCCTCTTCACATGGCCGTGGCCGATCACATCTTTAAGCTTCACACCCCCCTCCACAGCGCCCCTGTCCTCTTTCACCTCCGGCTTTTCGATCTCCACAATGGTGTCTTCTGCGATCTTCACAACACCTGAGGGAAGGACCTTTGTCACCTGATAGGCGAAGTCAGGGATCACCCGCTGGTCAAAGAGATAGTCGCCTGTGGCGATCACGCTCCCCATCCACTGCTCCTTAGCATAGATCTCGAAGAGGTCCTCCCGCTCCACGTTCACAAAGTAGTTGCGGTGAAGCTCTTTAATGGGGAAGCCTACCGGTTTGAGCCGGACAAACCTCGCAGGCCGGGCATAGGTCTTCTCCACAACAAGCCGTCTTGCCTGCTTGGTCTTCACCGGCACCCATCTGTCAAGGTAGGTCTGTATGCTCTATCCCTCCAGTCAAAGCTGGTCGATAGGAGAGGATAATTTTAATGTCTAAAAAATTTTATGTAAAGGCCCTCTCCGCAAAAAGAATTTATAAAAAGCCCATCTTCATCTTAGCCATGCGAGCATTCATCGCCTGCGAGGTCTTTCACGAAGGGGTTGGCGAGGTCGTTGAGGAGATCAAGAAGACGGGCGCCGACATCAAGTTCGTGGAGGCTGAGAACACCCACGTGACCCTCAAGTTCCTCGGCGAGATAGGGGACGCGGCCGTGGAGGAGGTGGGGAGGGCGCTGGAGGAATCCTGCGCCGGCATGCCTCCCATGGTGGCGCGGCTCACAGGACTGGGGGCCTTTCCAAACACCGGCTATGTGCGGGTGCTCTGGATCGGCGTCATCTGCCCTGAGATGGAGGGGCTTCAGAGAAGGCTCGACGACGCCCTTTCCAGGATCGGCTTCAGGCGTGAGAAGGGGTTTAAAATGCACCTGACCATCGGCAGGGTGAGGTCTGCCCGGAACAAAGAGCGGCTTGTGGAGGCGCTCAGGAGAAGGAGGGACATGGAGATAGGCTCGGTGACGATAGATGCGGTGAAGCTCAAAAAAAGCGAGCTCACACCAAAGGGCCCGGTGTACACAGACCTAAAGGAAGTCAGGCTATGTTAGAGGATGTGCTGAAGAGGATCAGACCCACGGAAGAGGAGAAATCCGCCATGGCAGAGGTCTGCGCCCGGCTCCTGGAGAAGGTGGCTGGAAGGCTTATGGAGGTGGATGGAGACCTCACCGCAGAGGTGCTCGGCTCTGTTTCAAGAGACACGTGGCTTGCCCGGGAAAAGGACATAGATCTTTTTGTGAAGTTCCCCACCACCTATTCGAAGAGGGAGCTTGAGGAGACGGTGACGGCCCTCGGGAAAGAGCTCCTTGAAAAGGTGGAGAAACGCTTTGCCGAGCACCCCTATATACGGGGGAGGTTCGAGGGCTATGATGTGGAGATCATACCCTGCTACGAGGTGAAGGCCGCCACAGAGAGGGTCTCGGCCGTTGACAGGACGCCCTTCCACGACCGCTTTGTGAGGGAGAACCTTGGCGGGCGGGCAGATGAGGTGAGGCTCCTGAAGCAGTTCCTCAAGGGCATCGGGTGCTATGGCGCCGAGGCGAGAACGGAGGGCTTCTCAGGATACCTCTGCGAGCTTCTCATAATCAGATACGGCTCCTTTGAGGAGACCCTCAGGGCGGCCTCGAAATGGCGGCCTCCGGTGAGCATCGGCCTGAAAGGGGCAAAACCCTGCTGGGAGGGGCAGACACAGCCGGCGCCCATGTCCTTCCCGGACCCCACTGACAGCCAGCGGAACGTGGCAAGCGCCCTCTCCATGGACAGGCTCTCCCTCTTCATATATGCCGCCAAGGAGTTCCTGAGAGAGCCGAGGCAGACCTTTTTCTTCCCCAACAGACGAAAGGCCGATGCCAGGAGGGTTGTGGAGAGGCTCAGGGAGCGCGGGACATGGCTTGTGGCGCTCTCTTTCACGGCCCCGGATGTGATCGAGGACATCCTCTACACACAGCTCAGGAAGACGGTGAGGACCCTTGAAAGGCTCCTCTCAGAGAGGGACTTCACAGTGATCCAGAGCGGCTTCCATGCAGGTGAGAGGATAACCGTGGCCTTTGAGCTTGAGAGCCCGGCCCTCCCAGCGGCACGGCTCCATCAGGGACCGCCTGTGAACTCCCCCAGGGAGGAGGATTTCCTCAGGAAGCACCGTGGCTCTGAAAAGGCCCTTGGCCGGCCCTTTATCAGAGGGGACAGGTGGGCGGTCTTTCTGAAAAGGGAGCAGAGGGCCGCTGAAGGGCTCATAAGGGATTTTCTGTCCCAGAGAGGTCTCCGGAGAAAGGGGATACCAAGCTACATGGCAGGGGAGATCGAAAAAGGGTTTTCCATCCTCACAGCCGAGGAGGCTGTAAAGGAAAACCCGGGGCTCTATGCAGAGCTCTTTGACCCCCTGTTCCCATGGGAGGTATAGATGTTTGAGGCCCTGGAAGAGATAAAAGGCATAGGCGGGAAGGTGAAGGAGCAGCTGCTCACCTATTATGGGGGTGAGGAGGAGGCCCTTAGGTCCCTTGAGAAGGAGGAGTTTGAGCGGCTTCTTGAGGCAGGGCTCTCCCTTCCAAAGGCCGCCGAGATAGCGCGCAGCGTCTGGTCAGCTAAAAGGGGCTTTTCCTACGCCACCATGCTGCGCACGCCTGAGATACGGGAGGTCTTCAACAGGATACTGGAGGCCCTGAGAAGCTACCCAAGGACGGGCTTTGGAAGGGTGGCGGTAGGCCTCTTCTACCCGACTAAAGACGAGGCCGAGGTAAAAAGAAGGCTCCAGTATGTGAGGGAGTGCGCAGACCTTGCAGGGAGGCTTGAAGACAAAAGGGAGGAGGTGGACGCCCTTCTCTCACAGGTCGCCCCCCTCAAAGGAGGCAGCCCGGGTGTTGAGGACACCATCGCTGTGGAGGACAGGGAGCTTTATGAGACCCTGCTCCAGAGACTCAGGGGCAGGGCACAGGTCATTCTCATCGAATCGCCTGAGGACCTGGAGTACCTCAGGGACTCAGAATTCATAAGGTACCTCCAGAGGAACGCCCGCTTCTCAGACTCGGCCCTCGCCCTCCCGCAGGTGGAGCCGGTGTATGAGGATGATATGGAGTCCATCGTCCCGGAGGAGGCGCTCTCCTTCTTCGGCAGAAACAGGGGATCCATAGCCGCATCTGTGAGGATCGCCCGGCTTTCAGGCGACCCGGAAACGGCGGCCGACGCCAAGGCGCTTTCACAGGACCTTGAGGCCATAGAGGGACTTGATGCCGGCGGCAGCATAAAGGCGCCGAAGGAGGGCCCAGACCTTGCCTTTGCCCTGGAAAACCTGGAGGAGACGGCTCAGCGGCTCCTTGAAGATGCCAACAGGGAGGTCTCTGAGAAGACGGCGGCCATGTCATTCAAAGGCGACGAGTTGCTGGGGATGCTGCTTTCAACAGGCAGGGGGGGCGGCATCCAAGGCCTCCCCGGAGAGTTCATTGAGCTCCTTCACACAACAGCCGCCCACTGCGAGAGACGTCTTGCAGAGGCCCTCGGCATCGCAGAAGAGTGGACAAGGGACCTCTTCTCAAGGGACACCTATCCACTGGAGCTGGATCAGGAGAGGCTTGCAGAGACAGGGACCAGTCTCACCGTGGAGAAGAGGAAAAGGGATTTTGAGGCCAAGAAGGCCCTTGCAAAGAGGCTTGCGCCGCACATCCCGGCGGCAAAGAGGCTTGTGAGAAAGGCGATGGACCTTGACCTCAGGCTCTCCCTGGGGCGGTTCTACCTTGACCGCGGGCTCACCACCCCTGAGCTGCAGACCCGGACAGGCATAGGATTCAAAGAGGGCGTGAACATACATCTGAAGGGCAGGGACATCCAGCCTGTGAGCCATGTCCTGGGCAGCTGCGCCCTCTTCCCGGAGCACAGCGAGCGGGCCGTGGTGATAACGGGTGCCAATTCAGGGGGCAAGACCACCCTCCTCGAGCTCATAGCCCAGACCGCCCTCATGACCCACATGGGCCTTGGCGCCCCCGCAAAAGAGGCCGCCACCGCCCTTTTCGACGAGATATACTATTTCGGCAAGGGACAGGGAACGGATGCAGGCGCCTTTGAAAGCCTTCTCAAATCCTTTGAAGACCTCGCCCGCTCATCTAAAAAAAGGCTTATCCTTGCCGATGAGATCGAGGCCATAACAGAGCCCGGGGCCGCAGCCAAGATACTCTCCGCCATACTGGACTGGTTCAAAGAGGATGAGAACACCATCATCGCCATGGTCACCCATCTGGGCGAGGACATTTCAGAGCACACAGGCGCCGGGATCAGGATAGACGGCATAGAGGCAAGGGGCCTTGACGAGGACCTCAACCTCATCGTGAACAGGAATCCGGTGCTGGGCAGGCTGGCAAAGTCGACGCCTGAGCTCATCGTGGAGCGCCTGAGCAGGGCCTCGCCGAACAAAGACTTCTACAAAAGGATACTGGATAGATTCTCGCCTCCACGAAAGCTTTAAATATATAGGGCCTTCAATTTAATTTACTTTTTAGGAGGCCTAAAGTGGAAAGCATCATTGGTGAGGCAGTTAGAAGGAGCGAGGCGGCGGAGAAGAAGATGGGGAGAAGCACCAGAAAGACTAGCGTTGACATGGAGCTCGAGGAGATACTCTCAGAGCTGCGCTCACGCATCGTTGTGATAGGCTCAGGAGGGGCCGGCTGCAACACCATCTCACGGCTCATGGAGGTGGGCATCGACGGCGCCACAGCGATCTCCATGAACACCGATGCGCAGGACCTCCTCTATTCATATGCCGATGAGAAGATATTGATCGGCAAGCGGCTTACAAAGGGGCTTGGTGCAGGGAGCATGCCACAGATCGGGGAGGAGGCAGCAAGGGAGAGCGAAAAGGAGATCAGCCAGGCCGTTCAGGGCGCTGACATCGTCTTCCTCACATGCGGCCTTGGCGGCGGCACAGGCACAGGCAGCCTGCCGGTGATCGCGAACATAGCAAAGAAAGCGGGGGCCCTTACCGTTGCCATCGTGACCTTCCCATTCACCATGGAGGGCATCAGGCGCAAGGAGAACGCCGAGATGGGCCTTGAGAAGCTCAGGAAGGAGGTGGACACGGTCATAGTCATACCCAACGACCGGCTTCTCGAGATAGCCCCGAGGCTCCCGCTGGGCGCCGCCTTCAAGGTGGCCGATGAGATCCTTGTGCGGGCGGTGAAGGGGATTACAGAGCTCATCACAAAACCGGGCCTTATAAACCTCGACTTCGCGGACGTGCGCACCGTGATGGAGGGCGGCGGCGTGGCCATGATCGGCATGGGAGAGAGCAACAGCGAGAACAGGGCCGTTGAAGCCATTGAGAAGGCCATCAACAGCCCGCTCCTGAGCGTGGACATCACAGGCGCGAAGGGCGCCTTGATAAACGTGATCGGCGGCAGCGACCTCACCCTTGAGGAGTCTGAGAAGGTGGTTGAGGTGGTCTCCCAGCGCCTTGACCCGAGGGCGAACATCATCTGGGGCTCCATTGTGGATCCCGATCTTGAAGGGGTGCTCAGGGTGATGCTCGTTGTAACTGGCGTCCGCTCAAAACAGATTCTCGGCCAGAGGGCGCCCATCACAAGGGAAGAGACAAGCCTCAAGGACGAGCTTGGCATTGATTTTATTGACTGAAGACAGGACGATATGGAGACAAAGGAGATAACCGATTTTGTGCGCTCCACCTTCAAGAGCTGGGAGCGTGTTCTGAGGCTTTCAAGAAAACCGAGGCGGGACGAGTTCATCGCAGTGACGAAGATAACGGGCCTGGGAGCGCTCGTGGTCGGCGTAATCGGCTTCCTCATACGGATGGCGGTGCAGATAATAAACTATGTGCGGTGAAAAGGCAGTTAAGACGTGTTGGAGGTCTACAAATACCTTCTTTTCGCAAAGCCGGGGTCAGAGTGGTTCCAGCTTTCGGCGCCGCTTCTTTTGATCTCGAACTGCGCCTTGGTGTGGCATCCGATGCAGAAGAAAAAGCCCTTTTTATAGTCTGAGCCGGTCTCGTTTAGATATCCGCTGTCCATGCCGCTTATCTGGTTGAAGATCCGCATATGCACGTTCGTGGGGTTCGTGGGGTCGCTGCCGCCGAGCTTGGGCCCCATCGCCCCTGCCGGATAGGCGGTGTTGTTGGTTGTGGCGTTGTTGCCGTGGCAGTCAAGGTCGGTGCAGGCGCGGATCGTCACCTTCGTGTGGGAGCTTGTGATGGGCAGCTGGTTGAGATGGCAGAGCTGGCACACACCATAGGGGGTTGTGTTGTCTATGGTGAGGTTGAGCCACCCCTGTGTGTAGCTTGCGTTGCCGGCGGCGCTTCTGTGGGCGGCATAGACCGTTCTCGTTGCAGGGGTTGCGTTCAGCTCGCCCCGGATATAGTCGTGGCACTCCACGCAGTTCACGCCTTTAGAGCCGCTGGTGGCGTTGAACTCCCATGTGTGGGAGCCCGCGAACTTTGCAACGGCGCTGGGCAGGATGTATATGCTGAGCACCCCCAGAGCTATAAGGAGAAGGATCTTAACGTTCATTGCATCTCCTATGGCGCCTATGTATATTTATTGATTATCCCTTGGAAACACTCCAAAACCTGCTTTATCTCGTCGTCGCCGAGGCCGTAGACGCTCAGCTTGATGTGCTTGGAGAGCCCCTTGTGCACGCCTACGATGCCGCATTCTGCGAGGTCCTCGGCGAGGAAGAAGCCCTTTCGCCTGTGGGTCTTGGATATCTCCCAGAGGTCAGGCGTCTCGAAGTGGAGCAGGTGGTGTCGGTGGGGCCGCTCGCCAAGGAGCATGGTGTCGCCGATCTCCTCCATCCCGTCTATGAACCTCTCTGTCTTCTTGAGCTCCTCATCCCAGTGCTTGACCCGCTCCTTCACCATGGGCAGGGTCATCATCGAGCTGATCAGGGGGAGGCCGCCCACGCTGCAGCCGAAGATGTTTGGTATCTTCTTGCCGAAGGCCCTGCCGCTCCAGTCAGGCTTCTCCCGTGAGGTGACAAAGGCCTTTTTCGCCCAGTGGAAGTTGGTCACCAGATACCCCAGGGGGCCGATGGAGGCCATGGACTTGTGGGCTGAGAGTGTGAGGAAGTCCGCCTTCATCTCCTTCATGTTTATGGGCAGCACCCCGCCGGTGTAGGCGGCGTTCACCATATAGGGGATGTCGTTCTCAGAGGCGATCCTGCCTATCTCCTCCACAGGCGCGATGTTCCCGTAGTAGGGGTCGGCGTGGGTGACGGCGATGAGCGCAGGCTCGCCGTGCTCTTTCCGCACCTCATCGATCTTCTCCTGAAAGGACTGGGCCGACACCTTATATTCAGGGTAGCCTGAATGGGGCGGCTCCACCACCTTGAGGCCCACCATCTCAGCAGCGATGTTCGTGGAATAATGGCTGTTGGGATCGGCTATGACGAACTCCGAGGTCTTCTCCTCCCTCACCCGCTCGCGGATGGTGTTCATCACCGTGAACTGGGCGCCCCGGCATCCGAAGGTGTGCTCTGCCACGTCGCCTCCGAAGAAACGGGCCACCTCGGCGAGATGGCTCTTGATGTTGGGCTTGGTTATCAGGCCGCTTCTGCCTTCTATGCAGTCGAAGCAGACGTTGTATCCCACCTCGGCCCATCCCTCCTCAAAGAGCCTTTTAGTCACCTCAGCCGGGACGATGCCGCCACGCATCAGCGGGTTGACTATGATCTTGTCCTTGTATCGGTAGGGCTTCATACCTTGACCTTCCTGACCACCTGCTCAATGAACTCCTTAAGCCCCTTGCCTGTGTTGAGGTCCACACCGATCTCTGAGATGTTGAAGACTGCCTGCAGGTCCGTCCACTTGCCCCGCTCGCTCTTGACGAAGGGCTCAGGCGCCTTTACGCTGCCCTTCAGCGGCAGGTGTATGGTGAGGTATGTGAGCTTGCCGTTGAAGTCCTTGTTAAGGTAGATGCGCACGTTCCTGCCGTCGACCCTGCCGAAGAAATAGTCGGTGCTCTTCTCGAAGCCGATCTTCTGGAAGCTTCGCAGGATCCTCGGCGGGATGTCCGAGGTCTTGCAGCCGCAAAGCGCCCCGCATGTCTTGGAGAGGACCTCGATCTTCTCGGCAAGCTCCCTTATGGTCTCAGGCGGGGCGCCGAGTATGACCTCGTTGTCCCTGAAGTCTGCCGAGACCCTGGCGCCGTTGCAGAGGAATGAGACGTTGGCCCTCTTCTCCATGAAGGGCAGGGCCGCTGCCTCGCCGCAGACCGCCACGCTCCCTGAGAACCGGGCCGAGACGCCCTTCAAAATGGCTGAGAGCTCCATGGTCTGCCTTGGGCTCAGGATGAGAAGCCCGACATCGGGTTCTTCCAG
>RFHW01000110.1 GCA_003695745.1 Methanobacteriota archaeon
CTCTTCGCCCGTGTGGGCAGGCCCTACTGTCCTGACCACGACATCCCTATCGAGTCCCAGACGCCGAAGCGCATCGCCGAGCTCATATCAGAGGGGCATGAAGGCGAGGTCACCATCCTCGCGCCGATTGTGAGGCAGAAGAAAGGGACCTATGAACGGCTCATCGAGGACCTGCACAGAGAGGGCTATACCCGTGTGCGGGTGGACAGGGTGATCCAGCGCACCGATGAGAAGCCTTCTCTCGACCGCTATGTGAAGCATGACATCGAGATCGTCATAGACCGGGTGGAGGTCTCGGACCGCCCCCGTCTTGTGGAGGCGGTGGAGAACGCCCTTGAGCGCTCTGAAGGGCTGGTCATCGCCCTCGGTGAGGACGGTTCTGAAAGGATCTATTCGTCGAAGATGGCCTGCCCTGTCTGCGGCCTCACCTTCGAGGAGCTTCAGCCAAGGATGTTTTCCTTCAACAGCCCCTTTGGGGCTTGCGAGGAGTGCGGCGGCCTCGGCATAGCACAGGAGTTCGACCCAGACCTCATCATCCCGGACAAGGAGAAGTGCATCGCCGACGGCGCAATCGCCATGTATCGGAACGTGATGGACAGCTGGCGCGGCCAGTATCTGGGCTCGGTGGCCAAGGAATACGGATTCGACATATTCACGCCCATAAAGGACCTCACCGAGGAGCAGTACAACGTCCTCATGTACGGCAGCGACGCCCGCATGAAATTCGGCATCTCCATGAAGAACGGCGACGCCTACTGGAGCCACTACGGGAGCTGGGAGGGGCTTTTGCCCCAGGCCGAGCGCCTCTACAATCAGACCGAGTCAGAGTACAGGCGCGCTGAGCTTGAGAAGTTCATGCGCGTCTATCCCTGCCCGGGCTGCGGCGGCCAGAGACTGAAGCGAAAGGTCCTTGCCGTGAGGATACAGGGCATGAACATAGCTGACATCACGGCCATGTCCATTGAGAAGGCGCAGGGGTTCTTCCGGGACCTGCAGCTGAGCCCCAGGGAGGAGGAGATCGCAAGACCCATCCTGAAGGAGATCAGGGAGAGGCTCGGCTTCCTTGAGAAGGTGGGACTGGGCTATCTCACCCTCGCCCGGAGCTCTGCCACCCTTTCAGGCGGCGAGGCGCAGCGGATCAGGCTCGCCACCCAGATAGGCTCGAACCTCATGGGCGTCCTCTACATCCTCGACGAGCCCTCCATCGGCCTGCACCAGCGGGACAACCACAAGCTCATAGAGACCCTGAAGCGGCTCCGCGACCTGGGCAACACCCTCATCGTGGTGGAGCATGATGAGGACACGATACGGGCCGCCGACCATGTGGTGGACATGGGCCCCGGCGCGGGGGTGCACGGCGGACGGATCGTGGCGCAGGGGACGCCAGAGGAGATCGAAGGCAGCAGGGAATCCCTCACAGGCCAGTATCTCTCAGGCAGGCTCACCATCGAGACACCGGAGACCAGAAGACAGCCGAAGGGCTTTCTCAGGGTCCTCGGCTGCCGGGAGCATAACCTGAAGGACATCGATGTGCACATACCCCTTGGCGTCCTCACCCTTGTCACCGGGGTGTCTGGCAGCGGCAAGTCCACCCTCGTCTATGAGATACTCTATAAGGGGCTGAAGAAGAGGCTGCAGGGCTCGCGGGACCAGCCGGGCGACCACGACGACATAGTCTTCGACAATCCGGTGGACAAGGTCATCGTGATAGATCAGAGCCCCATCGGCCGCACGCCCCGGAGCAACCCGGCGACCTACACCAAGGTCTTTGACGAGATCAGGCGTCTCTTTGCAAAGACACCTGAGGCGAGGGCGCGGGGATACAAGCCGGGGCGCTTCAGCTTCAACGTCTCGGGCGGGCGCTGCGAGGCATGCCACGGCGACGGCCTCATCAAGATCGAGATGAACTTCCTCCCAGACATCTATGTGGAGTGCGAGGACTGCAAGGGGACCCGCTACAATCAGGAGACGCTGGAGGTCCGGTATAAGGGAAAGAGCATCGCCGATGTCCTTGACATGACCGTTGAGGAGGCGCTGGAGCTATTCCAGAACATCCCGGCTATCCGGCGGAAGCTGGAGCTGCTCAGCAGGGTTGGCCTGGACTACATCAAGCTGGGCCAGAGCTCCACCACCCTCTCAGGCGGCGAGGCGCAGAGGATCAAGCTCACAAGGGAGCTTTCCAAGAAGGCCACGGGCCGGACCATCTATCTCCTGGATGAGCCCACCACAGGCCTGCACTTCCATGATGTGAAGAAGCTCATCAAGGTCCTCAACGACCTTGTGGACAAGGGCAACACCGTCGTTGTCATAGAGCACAACCTGGACGTGATCAAATCAGCGGACTACATCATCGACCTCGGGCCGGAGGGCGGTGACGGCGGCGGCGAGGTGGTGGCGGCAGGGACGCCTGAGGAGGTTGCCGAGAACCCGGGGAGCTACACCGGCGAGTTCCTCCGAAAGGTGCTCGGTAAAAGGGAGAGAAGGGTCATGGCCAGCGCGAGGTAGGATGCATGGATAGGCGGCGAAAAGGGCTGCATCATCTATGATGTCAGATCAGATGGATATGCTCGATCTCAACGGTGTTCCAACCGGCCCTGGCTGCTATCTCTTCAAGGACAGCGGCGGGCAGGTCATCTATGTGGGAAAGGCCAGGGACCTGCGCAGAAGGGTGAAGAGCTATTTCCAGAAGGAGCACGAGGACCCTAAGACCAGGCAGCTTGTGGAGCGCATCCATTCGGCGGACTTCATCGTCACAGACACCGAGGTGGAGGCCCTTATCCTTGAGAACAACCTCATCAAGCGCTATCAGCCCAAGTACAACATCAACCTCAAGGACTCCAAGAACTACGCGTATATCGAGGTCACCGATGAGGACTATCCCAGGCTGGGGATTGCAAGGCGGAAGACCGGGCGGGGGAGGTTCTACGGCCCCTTTGTCTCGGCGCAGGAGCGGGACCGCCTCCTTGACCTGCTGAGCAGGACCTTCGGCCTCAGACGCTGCCGGAGGATGCCTAAGAAGGAGTGCCTGCGAAGCCACCTCAAGGGATGCAGCGCCCCCTGCGTCGGCGCGGTGGAGCGGGATGAGTATGCCGAGAGGGTGAGGATGGCTGAGGCGGTGCTCCGCGGAAGAACAGAGGAGCTGATAGACACGCTGAAAGAGAAGATGGAGGCCGCTGCAGAGTCGCTGAACTTTGAGAAGGCCCTCACACACAGGGATCAGATACAGGCCCTGACCGGTTTGATGGAGCAGCAGAAGATGGACCGCCAGAGAAGACACGATGAGGCGGTCATCGGCTACGCCCTTCACAGGGGCAGCGCGCATCTCCTGCTCTTCCATGTTCACAGGGGCATTCTGCAGGACAAGGAGGAGTATGTCTTCCCTGCTTCGCCGGGTTTTCTGGAGGAGTTCCTGGTCCAGTATTATGCTGAGCACACGCCTCCGAAGGAGATCATACTCCCGGAGGAGGTGGACGGGGCCGTGGCAGAGTATCTCACAGCAAGACGGGGCGGCAGGGTGAAGCTCACAGTGCCGGTGAAGGGCGAGAAGAAGCAGCTTCTGGAGCTTGTGAACAGGAATGTTGAGACCACCTTCTTTGGCGATGAGAGCAAGGTGGAGGCGCTCCAGGAGGCGCTGGGGCTGCCGGAGCCCCCCGGGGTGATCGAGTGCTTTGACATAAGCCATCTCAGCGGCACATCCACCGTGGGATCCATGGTCCAGTACCGCAATGCCCGGCCTGACAAGAGCAACTACCGCAGGTTCAGGATCAAGACCGTGAAGGGCATCTCTGACACAGCCGCCATATCTGAGGTGGTGCGACGGAGGTACAGCCGCCTGAAAAGGGAGGGGGCGCCGCTCCCGGACCTCATCGTGATAGACGGCGGCGCAGGCCAGCTGGGCGCGGCCACATCCGTCCTTGGGAGCCTGGGCCTTCAGATTCCTGTCATCGCCATTGCAAAGCGCTTCGAGGACATCTACCTCCCCGGTCAGACCCTGCCTTTGAAGCTCCCCCGCAGGAGCAAGGCGCTCCAGTTCATCCGGGAGATACGCGACGAGGCGCACCGATTCGCAGTCAAATATCAGAGGCTTCTGCGGGAAAAGGAGATGAAAGAATGAAAGAGGTCCTAGCTTCTTCGGGCTTTATATCGTGTCCAAGTATGCGATGAGATTATAATTACTACCATTTCATACTGTTTTTAAAC
>RFHW01000111.1 GCA_003695745.1 Methanobacteriota archaeon
CTTCTAACCCGCGACCGAGGTCACTTCGATCCGCGCCCGAGCTTGCGCCTGCGCGCGCGCTCCAGGGCCTTGCGCTTGGCCTCTTCTTCGGCCTTGCGCTTGGCCTCTTCCTCTGCCTTTCGCTTGGCCTCGCGCTCCCGGCGCTTGATCTCGCGCCGCTTCCTGCGCTCGGCCTCCTTAAGATACTTCTCGACCCCTTGCTGAAGATGAAAGGCAGCGTCTGTCAGATCTCCTTCCTCGATCCTCTTTTCCACTCTAGCCAAATCATCCTCGGCTAGCCTAAGCCAGTCTTTCGGATACATTGACTCTTCAGACATAGACCTTGCCCTTTTTCAGGATCTCCTCGAAGAAATCGTCTCCCCTTTCTAAACGGTTTTTCAGCTCAACAGGTGTTATCACAATCGGTGAGAAGGGAATGGTCTTTACTATGTTTGAAACCAGCGAGCACACCTCAGACCAGCGCTTGTGAAAGGGCTTGTCTGTCTCTTTAACAATCAACAAATCGATGTCACTTTCCTCTGTAGGCGTGCCATATGCATAGGAGCCAAAAAGTATAATCTTTTCTGGCCTATACCTCTTTATCAGGACCTCTGCGATCCTTCCTATCAAATCATCTCTTTTTTCCATCGATAATCGCGCCATTATATGTAAGTACTTTACATCACTAATAAGCTCTTCGCTCACTTTTAATAGGTTCAACCATCCGAAAAGCTTAAAGCAGCCCATATTCTTGTACCCTCATGAACTTTGAGGTCATATTCCTTGGCACATCGGCTGCCGTGCCTTCTTCTTCAAGGGGCCATGCCTCTGTGGCCATCAGATACTTTGACGAGACCCTGCTCTTTGACTGCGGCGAGGGGACGCAGCGGCAGCTCATCAGGTCCAAGAACTCCTATATGCGGATCAAGAGGATATTCATCACCCATTACCACGGCGACCACTTCCTCGGGCTCCCCGGATTGTTCCAGACCATGAGCCTTGGAGAGAGGACCGAAGCCCTTGAGCTCTATGGCCCGCGGGGCATTGAAGACGTCCTTGACACCCTTATCAGGATCTGCCGCTCAGACATCACCTTTGACATCATACCACGTGAGATAAGGCCCGGCACGGTCTATGAATGCAACATATTCAGGGTGTCTGCGGTGAAGGTGGACCACTCGGCCCTCACCTATGGACTGGTCTTCGAGGAGGTGAAGGGCAGGACATTCCTGCGGGAGAAGGCCATTGCCCTCGGTCTGCAGCCCGGCCCCATATACGGACGCCTGAAGGCCGGTGAGACGGTGGAGGTGGATGGCAGGGTCATCACGCCTGACATGGTCCTGGGGGAGCAGAAGGAGTGCAAAAAGGTGGTATACACATCTGACACCCGTCCATGCCAGAGGATCGCCGAGGTGTCAAAGGACGCCTATCTCATACATGACTCCACCTACGACCACACCCTGCAGGATCAGGCCGTTGAGGCCACCCATTCCACCTGTGTGGAGGCGGCTGAGATCGCGAGGAAGGCAGGGGCAAGACAGCTCTATCTCACCCACATCAGCCCCCGGTACATGGACACCTCGCTGCTCCTGGATCAGGCCCGCCCTGTCTTCAGGGACACAGTGGTTGCCAAGGACTTTCTCAGGTTCAGACCATGAAGCCGCGGGCTAAAGGAGGCCCTCCAGGAGGGCTACCATGAGAGAGCTTGCCGTGAGGTCTGCCGTGGTGCCGGGGTTGAATCTGTTCCCATCTTTTCTGAGCCGCCTGTCAAAGCGGGCCACATCCCCGGGTAGAAGCCCTTTTTCCAGGATGGCCCTGGCCTCCTCTGAGATCCTCACCGCCGCCTCGCGGGTGTTCTTCCTCTCGATAAGGGTGTCCGGCACCCTGCCCAGTATCTCGAAGAAACACCTGAGCACCGCGCCACGCAGGTCCCCTGTCCTCTCCAGCTCTTCTTTGAGCGCCGGGTATCCTGTGGTGGCGGTCACCTCCATCCCGCTCACAAGCTCCCTCGATATGGAGTCCCAGCTGGAGATCCTGAAGACCCTGTGGAGGTTGAGCCCCTTTTCAACAACCCTTTCTCTGGACCGCGGGTCTTTCACATCGAAGCGCGGGCTGCGCCCCACCTCGGCGTCAGAGAGGACGATGGCATCATAAAGCTCCAGCGTGTCCTGCGGCGTGGAGCCCTCTATGACCGTTGAAACACCTCTTCTCAGCTGCTGGAGGCTGTACACCCTGTCCCTGATGCACAGGCCGGCCGAGGCCGCCAACGGTATGAGGAGCATGGCGATGCCGAGGTTCGTGTTCCCGCCGCCGTGGCTCTTCAAGCCGTCTGCAACGGCCTTTTTTATGAGCGCTCCAAGTCCGACCCTGCCTTTTTCAAAGCCTGCGCCGAATTCAACGGCCTCCTTCACAGCATCTCCGATAGCCACCCCTGAGAGGATGAAGTCCCTGTAGCCTGTGTCCTCAAAATCATGAGAGGGGCCTACATTTCCGGGTTTATCCACCCCAGCCTCGATGATGCATGCCGCCTGCGCCGACCAGACCACATCCTCAACGGTGAAGGGCCTCATAGCTCCATCTCCAACAGAAACCTTGCAAGGGCCTCCCGCCTTTCAAGGCTGTCCAGATATGTGTTGGTTTTAATGATCCTAACATCGCCCACTCTGCCGGCGATTTTTTCACTTGAATCAACCACTAAAGAGGAGACAAAAGGGCTGTAATGGTCTGCCACACCTGCGGCGCTGACCTCTATCCCAAAGGCCTTCATGAGCTTCTCAGCCGGTCCTGAGAAGGCAGAGCCGCCTACAATGGGGGAGACCGCCACTATCCTGTCCCTGTTCTTTCTTAGCGCCTCCCCAATCTCGCCGATGGAGACAATGGGGTGGATGCTTGTCACAGGGTTGCTCGGGCCGATGATGATCCTCTCAGCCCCTTTGACGGCATCAACGGCCTCCTCACAGGCCACGGCCACATCCAACCCTTTGAACCTGATGCCCGTCACCTCCGGCCTGCCGCGGTTTTTCACCCAGAACTCGTGGAGGCCCATCTCCCCGGCCGCGGTCTCTATCACAGTCTCCACAGGGGCATCTGACATGGGTATGACCCGCGCCTTCACGCCCAGCCTCTGGCAGTGCTCTCCTGTCACCTCGGAGAGCCTCATGCCAGCCTTCATCTGCTCTCCGCGCCAGATATGGAGCGCCCGGTCCAAGTCTCCGATGCGCAGGTACTCGCCTGAGCCAAGCCTCCGCAGCTCCTCATGGCCGTGGTATGTGTCGTCCCTCCGGCCGTGCCACGTCGCATCGTCCACCATGCCTGCGAGGGTGTAGACCACGGTGTCCACATCAGGCGAGAGGTAGCCGTGCGGAAGCCACTCATCCTCGGCGGTGTTCACAATCACCGAGATATCCTCTTCAGCCACAACCCGTGCAAGACCCTGCAGGAGCTTGGGCGTCCCTGTGCCGCCAGATAGAAGGGTTATCATAACAGGGGTAAACTCCCAGGGCAGGTTATAAAAATCTCACGCCCAAACAATCCCTCCACGCCAAAAACAATTAAATACAATTACCCTTCACAATATCCTGCACGATGAAAAGGACCAACATCTTGCTTGCCATGCTGCTGTTCATGGGATTTCTCACCCTAGCGGGAGGGAGCGCATACTCACGGCAGACAGAGCCTTCACAAACAACATCGGCTCAAAGCCCAACTTCAAAGCTCGGCCCTGAGCTGCAAAGGCTCCTTGACTCAGGAGCAGGGGGCGCGGTATCTGTGAACATAGTGCTCGTGGATCAGCCGCTCCACGATGTTTCAAAGGCTGTGAAGGAGAAGCATGAGAAAGAGTTGGAGGTCTCGGAATCAAGGATTAAAAGCATAGTTGAAAGGGCGAGAAAAGGAGAGGCGGCTGGTAAAAAAGCCATGACACTATCTGTGGAGGATGAAAGGAAAAAGGATCTCTATGGGGCTCTGACAACCGCTGAGAAAGATGAGATTGAAAGGGAGAAGGAAAAACTGAAGCAGGTGAAGAGACAGGTTGTGAAAGAGACCATTGACGCCACCAGAGGCCTGATAAAACCGGGGCAGGACAGGGTCAGGAGGGCCGTGGAAAAGGCTGGCGGCACAGTCACATATGAAGGCTCCTTTGTCAACATAGTCTCTGCAACGGTGCCTGTGGACGCCCTGCCGGCGATAGCAGCCCTGCCAGATGTGGCCTTCATCGAAAAATCCAAGGTCTATCACGCTCTGCTTGACACTGCCACGGGCTCGGTCTATGCCCAGACCTTCTGGAACGCAGGCTACAACGGCTCACCCTATGCAGTGGCGGTTGTAGACACAGGCGTTGACTCATCGCATCCTGCTCTCGCGTCCCGCGTGATCGATAACAAGACCTTTGTCACAACAGGGGCTGACGCAGCCACCTCTGACGACCTCTATGGACACGGCACCCATGTGGCCGGGATAGTGGCAAGCACCGATGCGACATACAGGGGTGTGGCGCCCGGCGCATGGATCATAAACGCCAAGGCAGGGAACTCCAGCGGCAGCCTGGAAGATTCATGGGTGATGAGCGCCATTGACTGGGCGATCTACAACGCCACCGGCGGGGCGGATGTTGTGAGCGCAAGCTTCGGCTCTCCTGGAAGCGACCTTGCCTTTGAGAAGTTCTTTGACGCCCTTGTGGACGACCTCGGGATCTTTGCAGCGGTAGCTGCAGGGAACAGCGGGCCTGGAAGCCAGACCATCGAGACACCGGGCAAGACATACAACGTCATGACAGTGGGGGCGATGGACGATCAGGACACAACCACCCGAAGCGATGACAGTATAGCATGGTACAGCAGCAGAGGGCCGCTGCCCTTTGGAAGCGACAGGATAAAGCCCGACATAATGGCTCCGGGCGGGGACAGCGGCGCCGATCCCATCGTGTCAACGGCCTATAACTGGGAGGGCGGGAATCCTGATTTCATCGGCATGTCTGGCACGAGCATGGCAACTCCCATGGTCTCAGGCGCAGCAGCCCTTTTGATGAGCGCCGGTGTGACAAACCCCCTTGAGATCAAGGCCCTCTTGATCAACACCGCTGAGGATCGGGGCGCAACAGGCCCTGACAACGACTATGGCTGGGGCTATATGGACCTCAACCACACCTTCTATCACACCAGTGATGTGCGGCTTGGCGAGGTGAACAACACTGTGAAAAAACTCTATTACGTGGGCCCGGCGCTCCCCGGGGATAAGGCAACACTGGTGTGGAACCGATATTCAGCCTACAACGGACCCAACTACCCCACAAGCTACAACAGCTTTGCCTCAGACCTCGACCTCTACCTATACAGCGAATCAAACGGCACAGAGCTGGACAACTCAACATTGGGATACAGCAACGTGGAGCAGGTGGTCTCGCCATCCAACGATACGGTGGTCATCAAGATAGACGCCTTTTCGCTCCAGCGAAGCCCTGAAACCTTCGCCCTCGCAACAGAGGAGGGATTCACCGAGACAGCTCTCCCGGAGATCAACGCCACCATCTCACAGCTCAACACAAGCTATGTGAACAACTCTTTCCAGATCGCTGTGAAGGCATCGAACAACGGAAGCATAGCAATACACAATGTGAATGTAACCCTCAGCCTGCCGGCCGGAGTCTCGCTCGCAGGCGGCTCAAACCCGGTGGAGCTCGGCACAATCACAGCAGGAAACACGAAGACAGCGACCTTCACATTGACCGCCTCATCAGAGGGGAACAAAACAATCAACGCAACAGCGAACTCAAGCTCCTATGGAGAGACCATAACCACAACATCGTCAATCGACATCACCGTCTATAGCGGCCCAACCCAGATCAGCTCATGCACAGCAATTTCCTCGCCCGGTGTCTATGTATTGAACAGGAGCATAATAAACAGCAGTGCATCAACCTGCATCACCATCACAGCAAGCAACGTTGTTTTTGATGGGGCGGGCCACAGGATTGACGGGCAGGATTTAGGATCTCCAACTTACCAGAAAGGTGTCTATGTTCACAATTCAACGGCAACCCTTACAAATGTTACCGTGAAAAACCTCGTTGTAACGGACTGGTGGCATGGGATCTACTATCAAAACGCTCAAAACGGGAACATCATAAACAACACCGCAAGCTCAAACTACAACGGGCTCTACCTCTCCTCATCCAGCAACAACAACCTCACAGGCAACAATGCAAGCTCGAACACCGGCAATGGAATCCACCTCTCCTCATCCAGCGGCAACAACCTCATAAACAACACGGCACAGGAAAATAACAACTACGATGTTAGTTTCGCCCCAGCTTCCACTGCCCACTGCAGCAATGTTATAACGAACAACACAGGATCCGGGAATAGACCGATAAAATACTTCAACGGCCCTGTGAATCTGGAGAATGAAACACTCTCCGAACTGATCCTCTGCGACGCAGACGGCTCAAAGTTAAACAACATTACAGTCATCGGCTCGGCAACAAAGGCTAACAACGGCCTTATGGCATTCTTCACAGACAACTCCAACATCACCAACACCACAGCAGACTCAGACCGCATTGGAATATACCTCTACACATCGCACAACAACATCATCATAAACAGCAGGGCAAACTCAAACGGCGATTCTGGAATCCGCCTCTCCTATTCCAGCAACAACATCCTGACCGATAACACTGCAAACTCGAACAGCTACCATGGGATCTACCTCTCCTCATCCAGCGGCAACAACCTCACGAACAACAGGGCAGACTCAAACAGCTACCGCGGGATCTACCTCGAGTCATCCGGCAACAACAACATCATAAACAACAGCGCAAGCTCAAACAACGGCACCGGAATCTACCTCTCCTCATCCAGCGGCAACAACATATACAATAATCTCTTCAACAACACCAACAACTTTGGCAACGGCTCAGCTCTGGGCACCAACTCTTGGAACACAACCCTGACACTGGGCACAAACATAGTGGGCGGCCCCTACATCGGCGGCAACTACTGGGCAAAGCCCGATGGCACCGGGTTCAGCGAGACCTGC
>RFHW01000112.1 GCA_003695745.1 Methanobacteriota archaeon
CTGGCAGTGAACATCATAGGATTCCTGCTCCACAAAAAAGAGGTGCCGTGGTAAGGTGTTGTCATGTTCAAGGGATTCTTGATAGAGCTCATAAAGAAGTTTGCTGTGAGGCATGGCGAGTTCACCTTGGCCTCCGGCCGGGTCAGCCCCTATTACATCAACCTGAAGGACGCCTATACAAGGCCTGAGGTCATGAGGGAGATCATCCTCGCCATGAAAGAGGCGGTGCAGGGGTTCTCTGTGGACAGGGTGGCCGGGATGGAGCTCGGGGCGGTGCCCCTGGCCGTTGCGCTGAGCATGGAGCTGGGAATACCCTTTGTCATCATCAGGAAGGAGAAAAAGGACCATGGCGCAGGGCAGCGGATCGAAGGGGAGATAGGGGAGGGCGATTTTGTGCTCATAGTGGAGGATGTGGCCACCACAGGCGCCTCAATCGCCTCTGCCGCCGAGGTGATCAGGGAGGCCGGGGGCAGGTGCTCAAAGGCAATAGCCGTGGTGGACCGGCTGGAGGGGGCGCGGGAGAATCTTGAAAAGATTAATATAGAGCTCTCATCCTTACTTACCATCAAAGATCTGGGGCTTTGAATAACATGGAAGGCGATGAGACAGCGTTCATCCTGATACGTGTGATTGCCATCTTCCTCATACTTGTGGGGGTCCTTGGCACTGTGAGCGGCATATACGGGCTTGTGCTTGTGAAGAACTACGGTGGTGCAGGTTTTTCAACAGCCCAGGCATCAGAGTCCATCCTCGATGCGGCTTTGCTCCTCACACGGGATAAAAACACCCTCCAAGGCTCTCTTGAAGAGGCAGGGAAGAGCGTTGGAAGCGCCTCTGAGAAGACCTCCAAGGCTTCGGCAGAGCTGGCGGCTGGGGCAGGGTCCATAAAGGACTCGTCCGAGGCAGATAAGGAGGCCGCCGATGAGCTGCGTGCTGCGGCCGATGCCATGGACACCCTCTGGGGGCCGACAAATGTGGCTGTGAAGCTCAGGGCTGCCGCCGATAAGATGGAGGAGTCTGCCCTTAAGAGGGAGGCGGCTTCAGCGGCCCTCCAGAGCTCCTCTGAAGAGCTGAGGGAGGTGAGCGCAAGCCTCAATGAGACTGGCAGCGACATAATGGACGCCAGCTCCTCTGTGGGCTCCATGATCTCACGGGTCACTGAGAACCTGAACGACCTTGTGGAGTGGCTTCAGAAGCTGGATGTAAAGGGGACCAAGACGATCCTCTATGAGATCGTTTTATATCTCATCGTGATCCATATGCTCTTTGCAGGGGTGGGTGTTGCCCTGCTCCTGATTGATGCGAATCTCTACAGGTGATAGCAGATGAAGGTTTTGCTCATAGGCGGGGGCGCAAGGGAGCATGCCATAGCTGCAGCTTTGAAGAGGAATCCTGAGCTGGAGCTCTACGGCGCCATGAAAAACCGCAACCCCGGTATAATGAGGCTCTGCGAGGAGGTGTCGAACCACGATGAGACGGATCTGCAGAGGACCGTTGACTTTGCACGGAGGACAGGGGTTGACTTCGCCTTTGTAGGTCCGGAGGCGCCTCTGGCGGCCGGGGCTGCCGACGCCCTTGAGGAGGCGGGCATACCCTGCATAGGCCCCAGGTCTGCTCTGGCAAGGATCGAGTCTGACAAGGAGTTTACAAGAGGGCTTCTGGACCGCCACAAAATTCCCTGCAACCTCAGGTACAGGGTCTTTGACGATGCAGATGAGGCAAGCCGGTATCTGGACGATATGGAGGGTGAGGTGGCTGTGAAGCCCGTCGGCCTTACAGGCGGCAAGGGCGTGAAGGTCATGGGAGAGCAGCTCAGGGACAGGGCGGATGCGAAGCGATACATCCGCGAGGTAGTTGAAGGCGGCATCGGCGGGGGCAGGGTGATCCTTGAGGAGAAGGCCCTTGGCGAGGAGTTCACTCTCCAGGCCTTTGTGGACGGCAAAAATGTGGCGCTCATGCCTGCCGTGCAGGATCATAAACGCGCCTTTGAAGGTGACCGGGGGCATAACACGGGCGGCATGGGCTCCTACTCAGATTCAGACCATCTCCTGCCCTTTTTAAAGCCCGGTGTGTATGAGAAGGCCGGCGAGGTGGTCAAAAAGACGGTGCAGGCCCTCAGAGACGAGACCGGAGAGGACTACAGGGGCATACTATACGGGCAGTTCATGCTGGGCAGAGAGCTTAAGCTTATCGAGTTCAACTGCCGCTTCGGAGACCCTGAGGCGATGAACGTGCTTTCCATAATGGAGGGCGATCTTGGAGCCATCAGCGAAGCGATCATCGACGGTTCCCTCGGACAGGTGGGCTTCCAGCGCAAGGCAACGGTGTGCAAATACGTTGTGCCTGAGGGCTATGGCGTATCCCCTGTGAGCGGCGAGCTGATCCATGTAGATGAAAAGGGGATAGAGGAAGCGGGGGCGCTGCTCTATTATGCCGCTGTCAATGAAAGGGATGGGGAGATATACACGACCACCTCCCGCTCCATCGGCGTTGTGGGTGTTGCAGGGAGCATTGAAGAGGCTGAAAGGGTGTGCGAGGAGGGCATCAGCCATATCTCAGGCGCCCACATCTATCATCGCCGGGACATCGGCACAAAGGAGCTGATCGCAGAGAAGCTCGAGAGGATGAGGAGGTTTTAGAGGATGAGCCTCCTCTCCATCTTCGACGCTGCAGACTACCTCTCCGAGCTCCTGCACAGGGCAGAGGAGCTGAAAAAAGGAGCGGCTCCACGGAGGGCTGATGGCAAGACCCTTGGCCTGCTCTTTGAGAAGGCATCCACACGGACAAGGGTCTCCTTCGAGGTGGCCATGACACACCTGGGCGGCCACTCCATCTATCTCAATCCACAGGACACCCAGATCGGGAGGGGTGAGACCGTTGCCGACACCGCGATGACCCTGAGCAGGTATCTTGACGCCGTGGCCATCAGGGCCTTTAAACACAGCAGCTTGATGGAGTTTGCGGCGCACTCCACCATCCCGGTGATCAACGCCCTCACAGACCGGGAGCACCCTGTTCAGGCGCTCTCAGACCTCCTCACCATCAAGGAGAAGAAGGGCGGCTTTGATGTGAAGCTCGCCTATGTGGGTGATGGCAACAACGTGTGCAACTCCCTCATCGGCGGAGCTGCGCTGGTGGGAATGGAGATGGCCGTTGCCACGCCAAAGGGCTATGAGCCAGATCCAGAGGTGGTGAGAAAGGCGAAGGCGATCTCAGATAGGATAGAGGTGATGGAGGACCCCCATGCGGCGGTCTCAGGGGCGGAGATTATATATACTGATGTGTGGATAAGTATGGGTCAGGAAGAGGAGAAGACAAAGAGAATAAGGGATTTCAGGGGATATCAGGTGAACAGAGAGCTTGTGGAAAGATCAGATGACGCCTTGATAATGCACTGTCTGCCTGCAAAAAGAGGGCTTGAGATAACGGAGGACGTCCTTGACAGCCCGGCGTCAATCGTCTTCGATCAGGCGGAAAATCGGCTGCATATGGAGAAGGCGCTTCTAGAGAGGTTGCTGTAGATGAAGATAAGCGTGATCGGAGCAGGGAGAGTTGGCTCCACAGCGGCCTTCCTCCTAGTGGAGAGAGGGCTCTGCGACGAGCTGGTCCTTGTGGATGTGAACAAGGACCGGGCTGTGGGCGAGGCCATGGACCTCAAACACGGCGCATCTGCCACGCACAGGGTGCGGGTGATAGGCACAGACGACTACTCCCTCACCAAGAACTCCGATATAACGATCATCACCGCCGGGATCCCCCGCAAGCCGGGTGAGAGCAGGCTCGATCTTGCAAAGAAGAACGCCGACATCATAAAAGACATCACCAAAAAGCTTGTTAAATACACAAACGGCATCTTTCTCGTGGTGTCAAACCCGGTGGATATCATGGCATATCTTGTGTACAAGGAATCCGGGATCAATGAGCGAAGGGTCTTTGGCCTTGGCACCATGCTTGACACGCTCAGGTTCAGATCCATCCTTGCAGATCTGTATCTGGCTACGGACGACGTCTATATCATCGGCGAGCACGGCGACTCCATGCTCCCTGTTCTTTCATGGGTGAAGGAGATAGACAAGGACAAGTATCTGAATCTCTTTGAGGGTGTGCGAAAGGCGGCTGCCGACGTGATACGGCTCAAAGGCGCAACATTCTATGCCCCTGCCGTGGCGATTGCCGAGGTGGTGGAGAGCATCGTGAAGGACAAGAAGAGGAACATGCCCCTCTCCGTCTATCACGACGAGTTCGACATATATATCAGCAACATTGTGAGCGTGGGGCGCGATGGCGTGCGAAAATCAGATGTGCGGCTCAACGCCGAGGAAAAGGAAAGATTCTTAAAGTCGGTGCGGATTATCGAGAAGGAGATCAAAAAACTGTAATAGGTGATGATATCATGATAAGACCAAGGATATGGAAGAGATTTGAGTTTAAAGAGGGCAGGGGATTTTCGCTCCGGGAGCTTAAGAGCGCCGGGGTGACGGTGCATCAGGCAAAGGAGCTCGGCCTTGCCGTGGATTTCAGGCGCCGCTCCAAGTATGAGGATAACGTGGCCTTGATCGTTGCAGAGAAATCAAAGGCACCTGTTAAAAAGACGGTGAAAAAGCCGGTTGCAAAGAAGACGCCCGTAGAGAAACCTGCCGAGAAAAAGACGCCAGCTAAAAAGAAAGCTCCGGCGAAAGAGAAGGCAGCGAAAAAACCAGCGGCAGAGAAGGCCAAGGAGCCTGCCGCCAAAAAAGAGCCAGCTAAAAAACCCACCGCTAAAAAGACGGCTGCCAAGAAGCCGGCGGCAAAGAAAAAGGCGCCTTCTAAAAAGCCTGCCAAGGAAAAGACCAAGAAAGAGGCCAAGACAAAATCCAAGAAGGCCTGATCCCAGATGGTCAGTGTTGAAAAGGCCCTTGGAGACTCCCTGGAGCTCTATAAAAAAAGCCCCCAGCTCATAGTCCCCCATACAGTGGAGCTCTTCCTGGACATCGGAGTATACATCTCCATGGCCCTCACCATCCTCATGGCCATCGGGGTCCATGTGACGGAGGTGGCGCTCTCAGACCCGGAGCTTCTCATGTCACAGATAATGAGCGGAGGGCTCGGCCTCATCTTCATAATACTTCTCACACTCCTCTTCAGCTTCTTTCTCAT
The DNA here is from genome assembly GCA_003695745.1 of Methanobacteriota archaeon. Taxonomy (GTDB): domain Archaea; phylum Hydrothermarchaeota; class Hydrothermarchaeia; order Hydrothermarchaeales; family SZUA-236; genus J060. The sequence goes on from RFHW01000112.1 coordinate 5,137, forward strand.
ATCCCTCTTCAAAGCAGGGTCGGTGGCAGGTGTGGTGGCCATGGCAGAGGCCGGGTTCAGAGGAGGGCGGCCAACCCTTGCCGCCGGCTGGGAAGGCGCAAAGAAACACACCCTGCCCATCTTCCTCTTCTGGATCATGGTGTGGCTCCTGTCCATACTCATCCCGCTGACGGCCCTCATACCGGTGGCCTTTGCAGCCATCCTCGGTCTTTCAGAGACAGCGGCGGCGGCAATAACACTCTTCGCCCTTCTAACAGCCTCAGCAGCAGCGCTCATCTTCTACGCAACGGTCATGTTCGCGCCCCAGTACATGGTGGTCTCAGATGCAGGTGTCACAGGCTCCATTAAAAAGAGCATAGACTTCGTGAGGAGGAACAAGGCTTCAGTGGCGGTCTACATCGCAGTGGCAGTGGTCTTTTTCTTCTTCTTTTTCCTCTTCATCAGCCTTCTCTCCATCATCCCGGAGATCCTCTCAGAGACCAGCCCCTTTCTGAGCATCTTCACAAGCCTGCTCATAAACCTCCTGTCCATGGTAACAAGCCTCCTC
>RFHW01000113.1 GCA_003695745.1 Methanobacteriota archaeon
GGAGGGAGATGCCTGTATTGAGCTAAATGGCTTGGTAGAGGGGAGGGAGGATTATATTCAGGGCGTTCACCATATCTGTTTTGCTCTGTCTTATGGCAAGTGTGGTTTTGCAGAAAAGATTAGTTGGGAGTGCCTATGGGGGGCTGCTTAAGAGAAAAAAAGATTTTTTTCTGTTTCGCGGGTACCGTGGGTAGTGGTTGCGAGTTCCCCCATAGGCGTAATTATGTTGAAGTGTGTCTTTTAAAAGCTTTTTTGTGGAGTGTTGTCTTTTCTTAGTTTGACAGGTTTGATAGCAGTGTTTCTGCTGTTCGGAACATGAGCTCGAAGTCGATGGGTTTTGTGAGATGTGCCTCTGCAAAGGCGTATTCCGTGCTTTTTCTCCGGTCTTCTGAGCCTCCTTTTGCTGACACCATTGAAATAGGTATGTCCTTTGTCTCCGGGTTTGTTTTTATCCTTCTCGTTGTCTCCCACCCGTCTATTCCGGGCATCATGATGTCCATGAAGATGAGGTCCGGTCTCTCGCTCTTTACGATTTCAAGGCATTCCTCCCCGCTTTCTGCCTCGACCACATGGTATCCTTTTTTGGAGAGAGCTGTTTTGATGATGAAGCGTATGTCCTCCTCGTCATCCACAACAAGTATCTTGGGCATTTGACATCTCACTAAAGAAGCGTATATCCTGTAAATGTTATTTAAGGCTTGCTATCTCTCTGCGGATGTTCAGATGTGAGTGAGATTGCACAGATTTGGCACCTAAAAGTTTATCTATGATGAAAGTATAATTGTAGGTGATGATGGATATTTTGGAGCATTCAGAAAAAAACGGGAAAGGGACCGACACCTTCTCGGTAAAGGGTGAGACAGGGAAGATAGTGGTTCATGAAAAGAGAAAAGGGCTTCTTGTAATTGATGTTCCAGAGTAATTTTTCCTCTTCCAAAAAAGCCCCTTCCCATAGATTCTTTTTCAGCACCTCTACGATGAAGAGGCAGCTGTTGAAGGGGTGTGTGGTAACACCCCGGCAGAAGGGGGGCGGTTAGCCACCCGAAAAAGTCGCAACTTAACTTGAAGGCAAGGTTTGCCCACCTTTCATCTCCAATGATGAGGTGGGCCTGTGCTTCAATTCCCATTAATCCTCGCCCGATGCTCTGTCAGCCTGACAGCCCTCCGGACATGCCATGAAATTCTCAAACATGATATAAAAAGCTCCACGAGCCTCTTCCAGCTCACCCCAGGTTTCCTCCTCGGTCATCACCATCGGCCAACAGTTTTAATCGCGGATATTAAAATATAAAGGTAAAGGCCGCCCAATAAGTCTCTGCGCCTGATGGAAAGGTTCCTGTGGAAACCCATTCACAGCCACTAACATTTATATAGGGACACAGGGCAACAGTATCCAGAGCCAGATCCTTAGAGAGATCTGGTGTGGACACCGATGAAGGGGAAGATGGTGGCAATGGTCCGGCGCAGGCTCCCAGAGGAAAGGGCAAGATCCATGGTCTCCCTTGCAGCCCTCTTTCTCTTCTGGATACTCCTGTCCTCGGCACTGGACCCGGCCCATATCGCTGTGGGTCTTGCAGCTGCGGCTTTGGTGAGCCGCTTCTCATCAGACCTCCTTATCAGAAGGGATGAGAGGATACCCTCGCCTAAGGCACTGCTGCCCTATCTCTCCTATCTTGGCCACCTTGCAGTGGAGATCGTGAAGGCCAACATCCATGTGGCGCGCCTCGTCCTTGACCCCCGGCTGCCGATTGCCCCGTCCATCGTGAAGTTCAAAACAGGGCTGAAAGGGGAGGTGGCAAAGGCATCTCTCGGGAATTCGATCACCCTCACCCCGGGCACGCTGACCATCGACATAAAGGGGGACACCTTCTATGTCCATGCCCTGACCAGGGAGGCGGCTGAAGAGGTGAGGGCGTGGCACATGGAAAAGAGGCTCAAGGAGGTGGAAGATGCTGCCTGAAACCTTCTTCGTGGCCACCGGCATCGTCCTTGGCATGCTCACCTTCCTCTGCCTCTACCGGGCGGTGATCGGCCCCTCGGCGCCGGACAGGGTTGTGGCCGTGAACGTGATAGGCACCATAACCCTTGTGATACTCGTCCTCTTTGCCTTCATCTACGGCAGGACCCTCTACATCGACGTGGCCATCGTCTATGCAATGATAAACTTCCTCTCCACGCTCACCATATCGCGGTATCTCGAGAAAGGGAGGGTCACGGGATGATCCTTCTGGACATGCTCACCATCGCCGCCATGGCGGTGGGCCTCTTCTTCCTAACAGTGGGGGTGGTCGGCCTCCTGCGGTTCCCGGACGTCTATACACGTATGCATGCAACCACCAAATGCGACACCCTCGGGGCGGCCTCGGTCCTCATAGGCCTCGGCCTCTATTCAGGCGACCTTTTCACAGTGGCCAAGATGCTTCTCATAATAGTCTTCATCTTCGTTGCAAACCCAACGGCAGCTCACGCCATAGCAAAGGCCGCCTATCTGAGCGGCGAAAAACCCTATGAGGGAACGCTGGAAGACGCCTATGGAGGTGACCTGCGGTGATCTGGATCCTCGACCTCCTGCTACTCCTCTTCCTCGTGGTCTGCGCCATAGAGGTGATGAGGACCAGGGACCTGCTCTCGGCGGTCATCATATTCTCCTCATACAGCCTTGTCATGGCCATCGTCTGGCAGCAGCTAAACGCCCCTGACATCGCCATCACAGAGGCGGCGGTGGGGGCCGGGATCACCACCATGCTCTTCGTGGCCGCCATAAGCAAGACCTCGAGGTGGGAGGAGTGATGCGGAGGAAGATGATTGGCCTCACCCTGCTGCTCCTCGTAGGATATGTGCTTGCAGGGCTTGTCATGGAGATGCCCCCGGTGGGGAGCCCTGACGCACCGGCCTACACCCGCACTATCCCCAGATACCTGTCCAGAAGTGTGGAGGATACAGGGGCCATGAACATCGTTGCAAGCATCATCCTTGACTACAGGGCCTACGACACCCTTGGAGAGGCCACCGTCCTCTTTACAGCGGCCCTCGCCATACTGGCAGTAACAGGCGGTGATGAAGAATGACTGAGGACATCATTGTAAAGACCTCGGCCCGGCTCATGACACCCTTCATACAGATGTTCGGGCTCTACGTCATATTCCACGGACACCTCACGCCGGGCGGCGGTTTTCAGGGAGGGGCCATAATCGGTGCAAGCATGATACTCCTTGCCGTTGTATATGGGCTTGAGGAGGGCGAAAAGAGGCTTGGCCACGATGCCTCAACGGTCCTTGAGAGCTCAACCCTTTTCTATGCCCTGATCGGCTTAATCGGCATCGCCGCCGGATACAGCTTCCTTGCGAACCGGGTTGCAGGCATCCCGGTGGGGACGCCGGGAGCCCTCTTCAGCGGCGGCGCAATCTTTGCCATAAACATCGTCGTAGGGCTCAAAGTGGCGAGCACCGGAAAAACCCTCTTCTACGCCCTTTCCAGGGAGGAGCGGCCATGATCCATGAGGCACTGTCCCAGTACAACTACATCGTGTCATCCACGCTCTTTCTCATCGGCCTCTACACCATGATAACCCGCCGGAACCTCCTGAAGAAGATAATCGGCCTGAACATCATGGACACCTCGGTCTTCCTCTTCTTCATCTCCATGGGGAGCGTCGAGGGCGGCAGGGCACCCATCGTCATCCCGGGGGCAGAAGACGTGGTCTATGTGAACCCCCTGCCGCAGGCCTTGATCCTCACAGCGATCGTGGTGGCGGTGAGCGTCACCGCCTTTGCCCTCGCCCTCACCATCAGGCTCTATGAGGACTACGGCACCCTTGATGCGGACAGGATACGGGAGCTGAGGGAGAGAGGGACATGAGCATAAACCGCCATTTCCCGGTGCTCATCGTTGTGGCCCCCCTCCTCGCCTCATATCTTGCGCCCATGCTCTGGAGATGGCAGAGAAGGCTTGTGAAACCCATTGTCCTCTCCGCAGCAGCCCTCTCCTTTTCGATGTCCCTCTCCACGGCCCTTCAGGTGCTCCGCAGCGGCCCTGTGAGCTACCACGTTGGGAGCTGGGAGCCGCCATGGGGGATAGAGCTCTATGTGGATTATCTCTCGGCCTACATGGCCGTTGTGGTGACTGCTGTGGGTCTGCTCATCCTCATCTACGCCACGGAATATGCTGAGAAACTGGTTGACGAGAAGAACAGAGGCCTCTTTTTCACCCTGGCCCTGCTTTTGATCGCCGGCCTGACTGGCATGGTGGTGACGGGGGATGTGTTCAACCTCTTCGTCTTCCTTGAGATCGCCTCCCTCGCCTCATACGCCCTTGTGCCCATTGCAGGCAAAAAAGGGTCTAAAGGCAGGTTTGAGGCCAGCTTCAGGTACCTCTACATGGGCGCCATCGCATCCACCTTCATACTCATCGGCATAGGGCTCGCATACATGGCCACAGGCACCCTGAACATGGCCGACATGGCCCGCCTGCTGCCAGAGGCGAGGCAGGAATACCCCCGGCTCATCGTTGCATCCCTTGGTTTCTTCATCGTGGGCTTCAGCATAAAGTGCGCCCTCTTCCCCCTCCACCTGTGGCTGCCTGACGCATATGCCCACGCCCCCATGCCTGTGAACGCCCTCTCATCAGGTCTCACCATCAAGGTCATGGCCTACGCCATGATCAGGCTTTTCTACAGCGTCTTCGGCATAGGCTTCGTCTCCGGCACAGGTCTCCTCTCCGCCCTCCAGGTCATCGCAGGCACAGCCATCATCGTAGGCTCGCTCCTTGCAATCACCCAGAACGACGTCATAAGGATACTCGCCTACTCCTCGGTAAGCCAGATAGGCTACATCATACTGGGCGCCACCCTTGTCACAAAGGACGGCCTTGCAGGAAGCCTCCTGCACATACTCCACCACAGCGTGATGAAGGGCGCCATGCTCCTTGCCGTGGGCGCCGTCATCTATAAGACCGGGAAGAGGGATATCAGGGACTACCGCGGCCTGGGCAAAAGGATGCCCTATACGATGGGCGCCTTTTCCATCGCGGCCCTCTCCATGGTGGGGATCCCCCCACTTACCGGTTTTGTGAGCAAGTGGATACTCCTCCTCGGCACGGTGGAGGCCAAGAGCTATGCATTCACCTTCGTGATCCTTGCAAGCAGCCTGCTCAACGCCGTCTATTACTTCAGGCTCATAAACTACATCCACTTCAAAGGCGAGACTGCCGGAGAGGTTGATGAAGCGCCTCCTGCCATGCTCATACCCATAATCATCCTCGGGCTTGGCGCAATCTTCCTGGGGGTGCTGGCAGGGCTCCCGCTCACCATCATATGGAAGGCGGTGGCCTCGGCAGGTCTCTAAGGGGGGTTTTCATAAGAAAAGGTTATATATGCCGTGAGGATAAAAAGAGAATCAACTCCTTTTTGGGGAATTAAAGATGAAAGTAAAGGACATAATGACAACAGAGGTTATATGCGCCGAGGTGCCGGGCAAGTCAGAGGAGGCCCTGAGCCTCATATTAAAGCATAATGTGACCGGGCTCCCTGTGATCAAAAAGGGAACGAAGGAGCTGATGGGGATTGTGAGCAAGACCGATTTCGCCCGCAACCCTGATGAGGGGCAGCTGGCCCTGCTCATGACCCGTGACGTGATCACAACAACCCCTGAGACCGATGTTTCGGAGGCCGTGAAAAGGCTCCTTGTGGCAGGCATCAAGAGGATGCCGGTGGTGGACGGCGACAACAACCTCGTGGGCATCGTCACCTCAGAGGACCTTGTGTGGAAGGCGGTGTCAAGGCTGGACAGCGATGAGAAGGTGGTCTCCTACATGATGAAGTCCTTCACCGCCGTTTGGATGGACACCCCCCTGAAGGTGGCCTCTGAGATCATGCGGCTCTCAGGCTCAAGGGCGCTTCTCGTCCTTGATTCAAACGCCAAGCTCTACGGTGTTCTCACAGACACAGACCTTCTGAAGGTGGCCCAGCTCACAGAGTCCACGAAGAAGTCGGAGATGAGCGGCGGCACCGAGGGCGACAGCTGGGGCTGGGACAGCAAGAACATCATATATATCACGAAGAAGAGGCTTGAGGTGCCTGATAAGACGGTGGCAGACATCATATCTGAGAAGGTGGTGACCGCCACCAAAGGCACGACCATCGGTGAGTGCGCCAAGAAGATGGCTGCGGCGAGGGTCGAGCTTGTGCCTGTCATCGACGCCGAGGGCAACATCGTCGGCGTGGTGCGCGACGTGGACCTGCTGCGGGCGCTTAAATAGGCCGGCAGGGCTGCCGCATTTATTATATATTACACATGGAAATCCCTTTTGTATGGAAGATGTTATCGAGCTCGCCAGAAGACGGGGTTTTCTCTGGCCGTCCTACGAGATATACGGTGGTGCCAGCGGGTTCTATGACTACGGCCCGCTGGGCGCGGCGCTGAAGAACCGTGTTGAAGACCTGTGGCGGCGTTTCTTTGTCATAGGCGAGGGCTACATGGAGATATCCTCCCCAGCCATCGGGGTGGAGGAGGTCTTCAGGGCATCAGGCCATGTGAGCCACTTCGTGGACCCCATCGTCACATGCGAGAAATGCGGCGAAGGTTTCAGGGCGGACCACCTGCTCAAGGAGAAGGGTGTTGATACGGATGGGATGACCTATGAGGAGCTTGACGAGGAGCTCTCAAAGAGGAAGGTGCGGTGCCCTGCCTGCGGCGGCGGCCTCTCAAGGATCAACACCTTCAACCTCATGTTCAAAACCGGGATCGGTGCAGCCGGGCGGACCGGTTATCTCAGGCCTGAGACGGCACAGAACATATTCATCCTCTTCAACAGGCTCTATGAATTCTACAGGAAGAAGCTCCCCTTCGGCGTGGCCCAGCTGGGCCGGGCCTACAGGAACGAGATATCGCCCCGTCAGGGCCTTCTGCGGCTCAGGGAGTTCTCTCAGGCAGAGGCGGAGGTCTTCGTGGACCCGGGCTCAAAGGACCGCCACCCCCGGTTTCCAGAGGTCTCGCATGTGAAGCTGAGGCTCCTTCCGGGCGACGGCGAGCCCCGGGAGCTCACCGCAGCGGAGATGGTGGAAAAAGGCATCGTGGCCCACCAGTATCTCGCCTATCACATGGTCCGGACCTATCAGTTCCTCCGGGAGGCGGGCATCCCGGTGGAGAGGATTAGGTTCAGGCAGCACAGGAAGACCGAGATGGCCCATTATGCCTGTGACTGCTGGGACGCCGAGGTCCTGACAGAGCGCTACGGCTGGGTGGAAGTGGTGGGCATCGCCGACAGGACAGACTACGACTTGAGGTCGCACATCAGGGAAAGCGGTGTTGATCTGAAGGCATTCCTGCGATTTGACACCCCAAAAAGAGAAAAACGGGTGATACTGGAGCCTGATATGAAAAGGCTCGGCCCGGTCTATAAGGATAAGGCAAAAGAAGTGGGGGAGCTGATCAGGGCCTCCGACCCGGGCAAGGTGAAGGGCGACGGCTCCATCGACATCGTCGTTGAGGGAGAGAGACTGAATATCGAAAAGGGCATGTTCAGCAAAAAGACGGTGGAGGAGAGGGTGGAGGGCGAAAAGATAATACCCCATGTGATAGAGCCCTCTTTTGGCATAGACAGGATCATCTACTGCATCCTTGAATCGGCCCGCACCACGGAGGAGAGGAACGGCGAGGAGCGCACCGTTCTCCGCCTGAAACCGGCAATCGCGCCCTATGACGTGGCCGTCTTCTCCCTCGTCTCCAAAGAGGGGCTTGACGAAAAGGCCTTTGAGGTCTTTGAGATGCTCAGGGAAAAGGGTTTTCTGGCATTATACGACACATCAGGCACCATCGGCCGCAGATATGCGAGGGCAGACGAGATCGGCGTCCCCTATGCCGTGACAGTGGATTTCCAGACCCTAGAGGACGACACCGTCACAATCAGAGATAGGGACACGATGAAGCAGGAGCGGGTGAAGATAGCCGACCTTGCAGAGAGACTCTAAACGACGGACGAACCTGTCTAAGGTTCAATTATCTGAGACTCTCCTTCACAAATCGAATCAGCTTTAGAACAGTTAGCTTTTTAATGACAGAAGTCAAAGATAATATGTGGTTTGGATGGGAAGATATGCTGATTTCATCCTTGATTTCCTCGCCCAGTTCGCAGGCGGGCGGGGCGGGGCTGAGAACGAGCTTGCAAGGTTCGGGCTTGCAGGCGGGTTCTGGGCGATCCTCCTGATCGTCACCTTGGGCAGGCTGCGCGAGGAGGAGCGGCCCCATGAAAGGTGGCTGGCCTACGGCTTCGCCCTCGGCCTCCTGCGTGAGACCTTCATGTTCATCGTCGAGGGCCTTGACATCCTGGGAGTGGTGTCCAAGGACTCCATGCATCCCTTCTTCCCGCCCCTTGAGCACGCCCTCTCCATGGCCGCCGTCATAGTGGTGGCAGGCGCCTTCCTCCGCTATCTCCTTGAGGATGAGGTGCTGGCCCGCCGGTACATCAAGATCGGCCTTGCTGTCACAGCCTTCGATTATCTTGCCACCTTCTGGTGGTGGTACCTGTTCATAACTGCCAATCCATCCTTTAAATTCGGCCAGACCTGGGCGGACTGGCTCTTCAGGGTCACGGCCTCCGTCCTCTTTGCATACCCGCTCCTCCTGTTCTATAAACGGAGGATCCCGGGCTGGGTCAGGACCACCGTGCTCGTGGCCTTTTCCTTCTTCTTCCTCTGCGAGTTCCTCATGCTCTTCAACCTCGCCTCCGGAGAGGTCTACAAGGAGATATACAACCCCATACGTCACAGCCTCCACATCCTCGCCATACCGCTCCTTGGCAACGTCTATTACCTTGAGGCAAAGGAGCGGAGCAAAAGGGCCCGGAAGGAGCTCAGAGAGTCAAGGGACTTCATAAAGAGCGTCTTTGACAGCGTCCACGACGCCATCTCAGTTATTGA
>RFHW01000114.1 GCA_003695745.1 Methanobacteriota archaeon
ATCGGCGGCATCATGGAGCACATCGAGCAGGCGGGGGTGCACAGCGGCGACTCGGCCTGTGTCCTTCCTCCGCAGACGCTGGATCGCACGGTCCTGGGGACCATCAGGGAGTATACGGAGAAGCTTGCCCGTGAGCTTGGTGTGGTGGGGCTTCTGAACATCCAGTATGCGGTGAAGGACGGCAGGGTCTATGTGCTGGAGGCCAATCCACGGGCGTCGCGGACCGTGCCCTATGTGAGCAAGGCCACCGGAGCGCCTCTTGCCAAGATAGCCACGAGGGTGATGATGGGCCAGAGCCTCAGAGAGCAGGGCTATGTGGGCGAGCGAAAGATCAGGCACGTGGCTGTGAAAGAAGCGGTCTTCCCCTTCCTCAAGCTCCCTGGTGTGGACCCTGTGCTCTCGCCTGAGATGAAGAGCACCGGCGAGGTGATGGGCATAGACTTCGACTATGGCCTCGCATATTATAAGTCGCAGGTGGCGGCTGGAAACCCCCTTCCAAAGGGAGGCAAGGTCTTCATAAGCGTGAAGAAACAGGATGCCCCCCGGATCGCGCCCATAGCAAGGAAGCTCTCCCAGCTGGGATTTGAGATCCTTGCCACAGAAGGCACGGGCGAGGTGCTGCGGGAGTCCGGTGTGAAGCCGGCGGTCGTGAAGAAGATCAGCGAGGGCTCGCCCAACATCCTGGACAGCATGCGAAAGGGGGAGGTTGACCTCATAATCAACACCCCCACAGGCGGCAGGACCCAGCTCTCAGACGGCTACTACATCAGGCGCACCGCCGTGGACCTGCAGGTGCCCTATATAACCACCATCTCGGCGGCTCAGGCGGCGGTGAACGCCATAGAGGCCATGAGGCGCAGGGAGGTCTCCATCCGCTCCCTCAACGACTATCACAGGGAGCATATGCTTGAGCTCAGCCTTGAGGACTTCTCCTGAGGAATGCCCATGGGAGAGATAAAGGGGCCTGAGAGTGTGAAGGTCTTTGCAGGTGTGCTGTACAGGGATGAAGCCGTCCTGGAAAGGGCCGTTGCCGAGCTGAGGAAAAGACTTGGAAAGATAGCCGTCAAAAGCCCTGTCTATGACTTCACCTTCACCGACTATTACGAGAAAGAGATGGGCGCTGGTTTGAAGAAGGTTTTCATCGGCTTTGAAGCCCCGGCGGACCCGGGGAGGCTTGCAGAGATAAAGGTGGCAACCAACGAGATGGAAGACCGTTTCAGCGTCCCATCAGGGGGCGTGCGGAAAAGAGCTGTGAACATCGACCCCGGCTATGTGGACAGTGCCAAGGTGGTGCTTGCCACCACCAAAGACCGGGGTCACCGCATATACCTGGGCAGCGGCGTCTACGGCGAGGTGACGCTCATATACAGCGGGGGTCGCTGGCAGCCTCTGCCATGGACATATCCGGATTATCGGACCTCCCTTGCCAGCAGATTCTTCACAGGGCTTAGAAACCTTTAATTAGGGGGGCGCTCATCTCTCCATGGGATATCAGATGGAAAGGACAGTCTCAAAGGTTCAGATCATTGTCTTTGCAGTTGTCGTTGTAACGATTGCCGCAGGTTTTCTCTCGCTCCCACAGAGAGAGCCGGCGGCAGCACCGCTGCAGGACAATGGCACAGCGATGAATCTGACCGGCAACGTTACTGTAGCCACAGAGTACGCCTCCACCCCGGCGGAGACCTTCACGACCTATTCCCAGCTTATATCCAACGGCAGCTATGATGATGCCATATCACTGGTGGTGGTCACGGCCGGAGGCCGGTATCAGAGGCCCTCCCCCCACACAGAGGCCGTCATAAAGGGTGAGATGACCTCTGCCTATGGCGCTGCGGCTGAGAACTTCGAGATACTCCGGCTCGACATCACAGGGGAGGAGCGGCTTGATGAAGAGACTCTGAAAGGCAGCGGGGCTGAGGATGGCGTGGTCCTCTCATACACCATGAGATACAGCCTTGGAGGCCGTTTTGGGGTTCTCTCTGAGAAGGCAACGGTCGTGGGTATTGACGGACAGTGGTGGGTGGTCTATCCCGGTCAGGGACAGGGATAGCGCCTGTGAAACACGCTCTGAACCGGTCAGTTTGAGATGGGGAGGGTGAGGTGTATGGTTGTGCCTTTGCCTATCTGGCTTTCCGCCCAGATACGACCTTTCATGGCTGTGATGAGGCTCTCTGCCACGGCCAGGCCCATGCCCATCCCGCCGTAGGCCCTTGTGGAGGTGGGGTCTATCTGGTAGAGGGGCTGGAAGATCTTCTGGAGCTTGTCCTCTTCCATGCCTATGCCGTTGTCAGAGATGCTCAGCCTGAGGTGGCCCTCCTCTCTCACCGCATCTATCTTCACCCATCCGCCTGTGTCTTTGCTGAATTTTATGGAGTTGCCGATGATGTTTCGGAGCACCATCTTTAATGCCCGGCCGTCTGCCCGGACCTTTGGCAGGTCCGGCGGCAGCCTATCATTGATGGTGACCCTTCTTTTAAGGGCAGCGTCTGCCAGGCTCTGAACAGCCGCCGAGACCGCCTCCTTCACATCCACATCCTTTATGTTGAGCCTGAGCTCTCCCCTGTGCACCTCTCCGATGGACACGAGGTTCTCCACCATGGTGTTGAGCCGTTTCAGGGCGTCTTCGGCCATAGACAGGATCTCCTTTCTCTCCTCCTCAGACGCCGCATCTCTGAGAAGCTCCAGAGAGGTGCCGCAGATCGTCACAGGGGTCCTGAGTTCATGGGTCACGTTGGCGATGATGTCGCTTTTAAGCCGCTCCAGCCCGAAGAGCTCTGTATAGGCCTTCTCAAGCCGCTCATGGGACCTTCTCACCTCCTCCTCTGCCTTTTTCCTCTCAGTTACGTCCCTTGCAGTGTGGATCACCTGCTCAACGGTTCCATTGCCGCTTGGCAGAGGCACGGTTGTCACCTCAACATAGTGTCTGTTGCCATCTCTGTCGTAGTGGATGTGCTCTGCCACAGCCAGCCCGCCGGTGACAGCGGTCTCCTTCAGAGGGCATGTGTCGTCGGGCGGCTCGCATGGGCTTGTCCTCCTGTGGGTTATCTCATAGCAGGGCCTGCCCAGCACTTCATGCTCCTCCATCTTCACAGATTCAAGAAAGGCCCTGTTCACAGAAAGGAGCTTCTGGCTCTTCACATCAACAACTGAGATGGCGTCGTGGACGCCGTCAAAGACGCTCTTTATGAAGTCCCTTGACTCTCTGAGCTCCTTCCGGGCCCGTTTGCTCCGCTCCTTTGCCTCAAGGTAATAGACGTTGCCAAGGAGCGGTATGGCGAGGATGTGGAGGCTGTGGCGTATGGG
>RFHW01000018.1 GCA_003695745.1 Methanobacteriota archaeon
ATCTGCATCCACAGTGGGTCACCCTCAAATACTGAGGGCGACAAATGTCTTGGACTTACACACCTGAATGGAGAGCTCGCTTTAAAAGCGGAATAGTGGTTTCATTACATGGCATTGAATCCTTTATTGAATAGCGGTATGATTTATATTTTGTAATATTTATACCATATTTTTTCAGATCATCATTAGATTCAAACCGTGCCACGTCGTAACCTTGTTCATTTTGTGAGTCAAAAATTAGTCGGTACCGTGTAAACGGATTTTCCGAGGGAGGTACATCTTCCAATAAGATATCATTTGCCACATCATATAGTGAAGATGTGTATAATAAAACATAGTTACCCTCAGTATAAACAATACCAAAATCCTTGCAGAATGGGAGGTTAACACGCTTGGTAAGCTTGGTGTATGTATTTATGTCGTCCTCAATAAGTTTCAATGAAATATCGAGGTTGTCACACACTGTGACCAACTTGGTTTTCCCCTCACTTTCGAGATAAAGAAAATCGTGGAAACATTCCTGATTTTGAGTTACAGCTGATTGGGTCGGTGGAGGAGAAACTGTCGGGCACAAAGCTGCATCAGAAACTGTCTGCCCTGTAGGACATACATACAGTCGCAAGGTTTTTTCAGATTCGTTTATACAACCTAAACTAACTGAAATCAATATCAAAAGACCTATTACGGCAATCTTCCTTAACATCAGTACCGCCTACCCAGCAATTTAAAAAAAGCTGCACAGTAGCTATTTATAGTTTTTGATGGCTCATATCTTAGCTTTTAAACAGGAAGTATCCTCCGATTATCATCAGGAATATGCCCAGCCACCGATAGGGCGTTACCGTTTCCTTGAGATAATAGGTGGCGAGAAGCGCTGTGATCACGTATCCGAAGCTCAGGAAGGGATAGGCCTTGCTCACATCCACCTTGGATAGCACCGCGAGCCACAGGAGGGATGCCACGCCGTAGTTGAAGAATCCCAGGAGTATGAACTTGTTTGAGAAGAGCCGTATAAGCTCAGAGGGCTGCAGCATCTCGGCGACTCCGTTCACAGCGCCCAGCTCGCCCATCCCTGTCTTCAGGAAGATCTGGCCCACAGCTCCGAGGACAACGGATATGAATATGAGCGCATAAGGCGACATCTCATCTCACTCCAGCGGGCCGAAGGGGCTCTGGTTGAAGTAGCGGTATGCCCGCTCATACACATCGGTCTTGTTGCTCTCGTTTAGGAATATGTAGTGGCCAGACTGGTTCACGCCGCTTCTGCCGTTCCCGATGGGTATGTCGCCTGTTGCGTTGTATCCTGTATGGCAGTTTGTGCAGTAGATGTTCTTTGTCAGGTTATGCTGGAGGTTTATGGATATGTTGGCTCCTCCGAGGTTTGTGTAGTTAGGGTAGTAGCCGTGGCAGATGCAGGCCGAGACAGCGCCGTGCGCCTTGTAGAGAAAGGTTGTGGAGATGTTCCCTGCGACATCGGGATGGCATTTGGCGCAGAAATAGATGTCGCCCATGGAGGCGCCGGTCCTGACCTTGTAGACGGAGTGGCTTCCGGCCAGCTTGGACTGAGATGGCAGGATGGAGTAGGCAACTGCCACTATGAGGAAGGATATGAGGAGGATCGTGGTCTTGTCCTTTTTCATATTAACCTCATCTGGTCCAGAGATAGAGGAGCGCTGAGCCGCCAAGCCCGATGAGCATGCCTGCAAGGAGATAGAGCCACACGTTGAGGCTTGCAGATATGAGCTGGATAAACAGGAGCGATGCTGCGATGAAGCCCCCTGTGAGGACGAGAAGGCTTCCCCGCTCCTTTTCCAGCTTTTTCTTCACAAGGCTGTCCCTTTTCTCAAGCTCCTCTTCAAGCTCTTTGATCCGCTTCTCATATTCAGATATCTTTGCATAGTCCTTCTTGAATTTCCTGTAAAAGCTCTCCCAGGCGTCGAGCTCTGACTCCACAGTGGCTATGACCTCGTCCTTTATCTCCTCAACCTCGGCCATTCTCCTCCTCACCTATTATCTTTGCCACTGCAACCACCTTGTCGCCTTCATTGAGCCTCATAATCCTCACACCTTTGGTGTTTCTCCCTATTATAGATATCTCCTCCACAGCAGTCCTTATAACGATCCCGGCCTGTGTGGTGACAACGATCTCCTCGTCCCCGGCCACCTCCTTCACATCCACGGCGGCGCCGTTGCGCTCGTCTGTTATGATGTTTATCACGCCATAGCCTCCGCGCCGGATCCTCCTGTACTGGGAGACGGGCGTCCTCTTGCCGTAGCCGTTTTCGGTGACAGTGAGTATCTGGCTGTCCTCTCCGTCCAGCGCCGCCATGGCTATCACCGCATCGCCCTCTCGCAGCCTGATGCCTATCATCCCCCTCGTCCCCCTTCCAATGGGCCGCACATCCCTCTCAGAGAATCTGATGGCCTTGCCAAGCCTGGTGGCCAGGAAGATGTCCATCTCTCCGTCGGTGAGCTTCACAGAGACCAGCTCGTCGTCGTCATCGAGGAGTATGGCGATTATGCCGCCTCTCCGGGGTCTGCTGAAGGCTGTGAGCGCCGTCTTCTTCACGATCCCCTTCTTCGTGGCAAAGAAGACAAAGTGTCGGGGGTCGAACTCCCTTACAGGGATGGCCGCCCGCACCTTCTCGCCCTCGGCCAGCTCAAGGAGGTTGACAATGGCCTTTCCCTTTGAATAACGCCCTGCCATGGGCAGGCGATACACCTTCAGCCAGTGCACCCTGCCCCTGTCTGTGAAAAAGAGTATGTAGTCGTGTGTTGAGGCCACGAAGAGGTTCTCCACAAAGTCCTCCTCCTTTGTCTCCATGCCGATGACGCCCTTCCCGCCGCGGCGCTGCTGCCGGTATGTGTCCACAGGCAGCCTCTTGATATAGCCTGTGTTGGTGATGGTCACTATCATGTCCTCCACAGGGATGAGGTCCTCGTCCTCTATGGTGAGTATCTCGTCCGTTATCTGGCTTCTCCTCTCATCCCCATAGCCCTTCTTCAGCTCCGTCAGCTCCTCTTTGATGATCCCAAGCACCTTGGCAGGGTCTGCAAGCACCTGCCGGTACCATTTGATGTCCCGCTGGAGCTGCTCGTATTCGTCGTCTATCTTCTCCCTTTCAAGGGCGGTGAGCCGCTGGAGCCTCATCTCAAGGATCGCCTGCGCCTGCTCCTCTGAAAGCCCGAAGGACTCCACAAGCCCGGTCTTCGCCTCTTCAGCGCTCTTTGAGCCCCTTATGAGCTTTATCACCGCGTCTATCCTGCCCAGGGCGGTCCTCAGACCTTCAAGTATGTGGGCGCGCCTCTCTGCCTTTTCAAGCTCGAATCTCGTCCTCCTGGTGACGACCTCCCGTCTGTGGGAGATATAGCTCTCCAGGAGCTCCGTGAGGGAAAGCACCCTGGGCCGCCCGTCTACAAGGGCGAGGTTTATGATGCCAAAGGTGGTCTGCATCTGGGTGTGCTTGTAAAGCTGGTTCAGGACGACCTCCCCCTGCGCCCCTGTCTTGAGCTCTATCACGATGCGCATCCCCTCCCTGTCAGACTCGTCCCTGAGGTCTGAGATGCCTTCGATCTTCTTGCCCTTCACGAGATCTGCGATGGACTCGATGAGCCGGGATTTGTTGACCATATAGGGTATCTCCCTGACGATGATGCGCTCTCTCCCGCCCACCTCCACTATCTCAGTCTTCGCCCTGAGAACTATCCTGCCCCTGCCGGTCTCATAGGCCTCGCGGATCCCGCTTCTGCCGCAGATGAAGCCGCCTGTGGGGAAGTCAGGTCCTGGCAGGACCTCCATGAGCTCCTCAACGGTGGCAGCGGGGTTTTCAATCAACATGATAAGGGCATCTATCACCTCATTCAGGTTGTGGGGGGGCATGTTCGTCGCCATCCCAACGGCGATGCCCGATGAGCCGTTCACAAGGAGATTGGGGAGCTTGGAGGGGAGCACAACAGGCTCTTTGAGGGAACCGTCATAGTTGGGGGTGAAGTCCACCGTGTCCCTGTCGATGTCAGAGAGCATCTCTGTGGCGATCTTTGCAAGTCTGATCTCGGTGTATCTCATGGCAGCCGCGGAATCGCCGTCCACAGAGCCGAAGTTCCCCTGTCCGTCCACAAGGGGATAGCGGAGGGAGAAGTCCTGGGCCATCCGGACGATGGTGTCATAGACCGCCATATCCCCGTGGGGATGATATTTGCCGAGCACGTCACCGACGATGCGCGCCGATTTCCTGTATGGCCGGTCCGGTGTGAGCCCTGCCTCGTTCATGGCATAGAGGACCCTGCGGTGCACAGGCTTGAGGCCGTCGCGCACATCAGGCAGGGCCCGGCCTACGATCACCGACATGGCATAGTCGATGTAGGAGCTCTTCATCTCCTCCTCGACCTTTCTGTGAAGGATCCTCTCAGCAGCCTCAGCCATACTTCACACGTCCAGATTCCTTACCTCTTTGGCATGGCGTTCTATGAACTCCCTTCTGGGCTCCACCTTGTCGCCCATGAGTATGGTGAATATCTCATCTGCCAGTATGGCGTCCTCAAGGGTCACCTTTATCAGGGTCCTCTGCGCAGGGTCCATGGTGGTCTCCCAGAGCTGCTGGGGGTTCATCTCGCCCAGACCCTTGTATCTCTGTATGGTAACGCCTCTCCTCCCTGTCTCCTCCAGAACCTCCTCCAGCTCCCTGTCGTTATATGCATAGCGCTCTTCCCTGCCCTTTTTGACCTTGTACAGAGGTGGCTGGGCGATATATACAAAGCCCCTTTCGATGAGCGGCCGCATATGCCTGAAGAGCAGGGTCAGCAGCAGGGTCCTGATATGCGCCCCGTCCACATCGGCATCGGTCATGATGATGATCTTGTGGTAGCGGGCCTTTGAGAGGTCAAACTCCTCGTCTATCCCGGCGCCAACGGCGGTTATGAGGGTGCGTATCTCCTCGTTGGAAAGTATCTTGTCGAGACGGGCCTTCTCCACATTGAGTATCTTGCCGCGAAGGGGCAGTATGGCCTGGAACCGCCTGTCCCGACCCTGCTTTGCAGAGCCGCCGGCAGAGTCGCCCTCCACGATGAAGAGCTCGCATTTGGCAGGGTCCCGCTCCTGGCAGTCTGCAAGCTTCCCGGGGAGGGTCGCGCCTTCAAGGGCGCCCTTCCGCCTGGTGAGCTCACGGGCCTTCTTTGCCGCGTCCCGCGCCTTGGACGCCAGGATCGCCTTCTCCACGATCTGCCTTGCAACCTGCGGGTTCTCCTCAAAGAACTCCTTAAGCCCGTCATAGACTATGGAGTCCACGATCCCCTTGACCTCGCTGTTGCCGAGCTTCGTCTTGGTCTGCCCCTCGAACTGGGGGTGTGTGAGCTTGACGCTTATCACCGCCGACAGGCCCTCTCTTGTGTCCTCGCCTGACAGCGGCTGGTCTGTGGTGCCCTTGGCATAGTCGTTCACCGCCCTTGTGAGCGCTGCTCTGAAGCCTGAGAGATGTGTGCCGCCCTCATGGGTGTTGATGTTGTTTGCAAAGGCATAGAGGTTTTCGTTGAAGCCTGAGTTGTACTGGATGGCGACCTCCACCTGGGTGGAGTTCTTCTCGCCCGTCACATATATGGGCGGGTGGAGGGGGTCTTTGTTCCTGTTGAGATGCTCCACGAAGGAGACGATGCCGCCCTCGTATTCAAAGACCTTTTCCTTGCCTGTGCCCCCGTTTTTC
>RFHW01000115.1 GCA_003695745.1 Methanobacteriota archaeon
CCAAGTATCAGCAGGGCGAGGGCTGCATATCTCTTCCGCTCCAGACCGGATAGCCCCACCACAACGAGCAGGGTACCGAAGAGGATGATCGTGCGTTTGGTGCCCAGGAATGGTATGGTGAGGAGCACCGGCAGGAAGGTGCCTATGATGCTGCCTATGGTTGAGACCGAGAAGACGCTGCCCGCCGTTCCGCCTGCCTTTTTCTGCTCTGACCCGAAGAGCCTGATGATGAAGGGTGCCACGCCGCCGAGGGCGGTGAGCGGCGGCGCGAAGAGGAGTATCGTGGCGAGGAGGGAGCCGTAGAATATCCCTGCTGAGCCGGTCCTGATTGCCTTGACCGAATAGCCCATGACAAAGGGTGCGACAAAGGGGATGAGCACGCTGTAGCCGCCTGTGGCCGCCAGCGCCCTGTAAAGGAGACCTCTCTCCGGCCTTCTGTCCGCAATC
The DNA here is from genome assembly GCA_003695745.1 of Methanobacteriota archaeon. GTDB lineage: Archaea > Hydrothermarchaeota > Hydrothermarchaeia > Hydrothermarchaeales > SZUA-236 > J060. The sequence continues at coordinate 448 of RFHW01000115.1, forward strand.
CTCCCGCCATAGTAATATCCTATGGATAGGGATATCATGGTGACGCCGATGATGTTCGTCCACACGAAGAGAGAGGTGCCGAAGTAGGGCGCGAGTAGCCGGGATGCCGACATCTCAAGGGCCATGATGCTCATGCCTGAGATAAAGGCTGTGAGGAGCAGAAACCTCCGGCGGTCTGCGCTGGGCATAAGCCTTTTATAACCCTCTCAACCCATATAAATCCTATGAGGTACTGGCTTGCCACGCACAGGGTGGACCTCCACCGCACACATGGCGACCTCATAGGCTGCCGGCTCGGAGCCGGGAACGACGGCAGGTATGAGCCGCGGTCAGTGAATTTCAGGAGGATGGCCAAGGGGGATAAGGTGGTCGTCTGCTCAAGGAGCGGTGATGTGGTGTTCGGCATCTATGACATCGTCTCAGAGGGCTTTGAGATCATCGATGACCCTGAGTGGGGCAGCGCCTACTGCTATAAGATAGACCTCAAGGTGAAAAGAGAGCCCTATCCCTCCTTCAAGGCGTTCAAAGAGGAGTTCAGGGACCGCCTTGATTTTGTGAAGGACAACGATGCCTGGGAGGGATCAAGCGTGGGCTGGATACGGGAGATAACAAAGAATGACTTCGACCTCTTTGTGGCCTATCTCACCCGGCCGGCCTGACGCCTTCGCTCGAGCCTGCTGTAGACGCAGCCGCAGTAGTCCTGGCGGCGGAGGCCGTGCCTCCGGGAGTGCTCCACGCTCCTTTTAAAACCGTCTTTTTTCTTGAAATCCGCCACAAGGAATCTTACACCGTATTCTTCCTCAAGCTCTCTCCCGATTGAGTTGATTGTCTCTGCATCTTTGTGCGGGCTGATGGTGAGGGTCGTTGTGAACACGTCAAAGCCGGCGGCCGCCGCCTCCCTTGCTGTCTCTTCAAGGCGCATCCTGAAACAGACCTCGCACCTCCGCCCACCCTCGGGCTCCTTTTCAAGCCCTCGGACAAGCCTGAACCATCTTTTCAGGTCATAGTCGCCTGTGATGAATGGGAAACCCGCTTTTTTTGAAAACCTCTCAAGCTCCTTCAGGCGGAAGCCGTATTCCCGCCGGGGGTGGATGTTGGGGTTGTAGAAGAACCCTGTCACGTCATAATCGCCTTTCAGCCGCTCAATGACCTCGGTGGAGCAGGGCGCGCAGCAGATGTGCAGGAGGAGCTTCATAAGAGGAATAGTGCCATCGCCTGCCTATAAATCTATTCTCCCCTGCCCTCTTCCAGCTCTTTTATGCGGGTCTCCAGCTCACGGATCCTTTTCTTGAGCTCCACCATCTTCAGCTCACGGCCTATGGCGGCCTTGCTTATCTTTTCCAGGGCCCGTTTTTCAGCCATCTCCTCCTCATGCCGGCGCCTCTCTGAGATGTCCTTCACCGTCTCAATGACCCTTATTATGCTGCCCTTCTCATCTCTAACAGGATAGGAGTTGAGCTCCACATAGGTGGTGGCGCCGTTCTTGGCTATCCCCTCATGGGAGGTGTGCGCCGTCTCACCGGTCTCGAAGGTTATCTTCACAGGGCAGTCTGGACAGACATCCCCGGCCCTGTGGAACAGCTCATAGCACCTTTTACCAAGAGCCTCATCCTCCGTCATCTTCATGAGCCCAAGGGCGAAGCGGTTGATGGAGATGATCCTGTAGTCCCTGTCCACCTCGATGAGCCCTTCGCCTATGCTGTTTATTATGGTCTTTGCATGGCGGCTTTGCTGAAGGAGCTTTTTCTCTGCCCTGAGCCTTCTCTCCCACATATATCCAAGGGCGATGGACATGGGGGCTATGGAAAAGATGATAAGGTGCTCAAGGGGGCGGGCCGCAACGTCCTCCAGGAACTCGCCATAAACCAGATACTCGAAGACAAGATAGCCTATGACAACAGAGATCCCTGTCACAGTTATCACAAAACCCCAGCTGTGGGTTTTGATCTGTTCAATGAGCTTCATGACATCCCCGGTCCTTTTTCCCAAGTATTTTTATGCCCTCCAAGGTATATAAATGTTTACTCGAAAAACCCACATACTCGAAAAACCTACAAAAAGATATAAGTAGACGGCAGACCATATGGATAAAACATGGCCATAGCCTATGAAGCCCTCACAGAGTTCATAACCCTTTTTTTAACCGTTGCCGTGCTCGCGGTCATCGTCTATTCCATCAGGGGCTTCCGGCTCATGGAGGAGTGGGAGCGGCGGATACTCATCGTCGTCCTGTTCTTCGCAATCCATGAGATGTCCTTCTTCCTGGGAGAGGCCTTCATATACCAGCTCACGAACATGCTCTTCGTCGTGGCCCTTCTTTATGCGCTGGCATATGTCTTCTCATTCGAAAAGAAGCTAACAGAGATGGAGGAGCAGCGAAAAGAGCTGCTCAGCTATATGGAAGAGATACGTGACATCAAGGAGATAAAGAAAAAGCTCGGATTAAAATAAACCCTCTCTTAGACCTCGATCTTGATGGCGTCAACGGGGCAGCGGGTGATGCAGAGCGTGCAATATAGGCAGGCGTCTTTGTCAAGGACAACAGCCGTCTTCTTACCCCCCACATCGCGGACCTCCCAGATACGCGGCCCCTTCGGACAGACGCTCCGGCACATGCCGCAGCCAGTGCACTTCCCAGCGTCAACGGTGATTTCAGCCATGCTAATCAGAAAGATAAAAGACACAGGACCTATAAAACCATTCCCCCTAAAGGGAGCTCTTACGCCGGAGACATGGATTTGAAACCGCGATAAAAGGGCAGGGTCAAGCTGGCATCTTTCTCTTCAGCGGTTTGTGAGCAAATTTATATGCGAGCAATCTGAAGGGTAGAAGATGGTTGAAAACTGCAAAGATGAATTGATTGCCAAGCTCAAAGGGTATAGAAGTGAAGACCTGATTTTTACCAGTCATGCTAAGATACAGGCAGTGGTCAGGGGGATAGATTTGAGGGAGGTAAAGGACAACATATTAAACCCGAGACGGCTGGCTTTTGCAGAAAAACAACCGGCGCAAAGAGAGGGAGAGGAAAAATACGATTGCTACTTTGCATACAGCAAAACACAGGCTCACAGGTATATTCTGACGCTCAACAAAAAGGTTATTATAGTGACGGTGATAAAGATTAATCGAAGATGGCAGCAGAGGTTTGAGAAACATGGCAGATTTTGAGTTTGACTACGACCCTGAGGCTGACAGCCTCTTTTTGTATAAGAAAAACGGGAGGTCCAAGGGCAGTGTGGAGCTTGGGGACCTGATCTTTGATTTTGACTACAGGCTGAATCTTGTTGCCATGCAGATATTGAACGCGTCGGGTTTCATAGAGGAGGTCACCGGCGAAGCCGATGTGAAAGAGCTCTTGAAGCATCTGAAAAGATGCGAGGTAAAGCAGAGGACACACAAAAACCTCCTTGTAATCACCATAACGCTCACAGCCGAGAGAAAGGTGCAGATACCCCTCACAATACCAAACATCAAATACACAAGCCCGAGCCTGGCGTATGCGTAGAGTCCCCTCCTGATATATCTCACGCACTTAACTCTAAATCGACACGTTTAACAG
>RFHW01000116.1 GCA_003695745.1 Methanobacteriota archaeon
ACAACTTCCATCTCTCCGATGAGTTCCCGAAGATGGACAGGTACACGTGGTTCGAGAAGTTCGACTACTGGGGCGCCTTCTGGGGTCTTGTGATCGTCATCGGCAGCGGGCTTCCCCTGTGGTTCAAGGAGTTCTTTGTCAACGTGTTGCCCCCACGCTTCTTGAGCGTGCTGCCCATCTTCCACGGCGACGAGGCGACGCTGGCAGCGGCCTTCCTCTTCACCATACACTGGTACAACGTGCACTACAACTTCGAGGTCTTCCCTGCGACGCTGCGGTGGCTACACGGCCATGCAACGATCCATGAGATGGAGAAGTACCATCCCCTTGAGCTTGAGAGGATAAAGGAGGCCATGGCAAAGGGCGAGCCCATGCCGCCCAAGAACCAGCTTGTGGAGAGCCTTTCACCGATACAGAGGATACTGGACAGCTTAAACAGCCTCTATCCCATCGGGATACTGGTGTTCCTCATGTGGGTGGTCTTCGACATCTACTTCATAAAGCTGGCGACCCACCTGTGAGGAGGGCGCCCCTTTTCCATCTTCTTTTTAGCCTTCTTTTATCACTATTATGTCGGGAGATATTATCAAAAGGGCTTCAGAGCTGTTCTTCATGATAGCTGTGGTCGTCCTCTTTTTAGCCCTCTTCCTCTATCCCATCTATGTGCTGGTGCTCAGATGAGCGAGACTGACACTATACGGCTTAAAAACGGGCTCGAGATAAAGCGGGGCGAGGCCGAGAGGATCCTTGAGACCGTCGGAAAGCTGAACCCTGATTTCACCATACGAAAAAAGAAGCTCATGATAGACGGCATGCTCTTCTTCTTCGGACCCCTCTTCGTGGCCTATTACCTTGTCACAGGCGAGGGCGCCATACTCCTCTATGTAGGGCTTTTCAGCGCCATCACAGGGCTCCACGGGCTGCAGAGATATCTGGAGCTCCACAAGGAGCTCAGAGAGCTGAGATCCCGCGTTGGGGAGGATGAGCTGAGGGAGATTGTAGATGAGCTCCGGGGTTTCGTGGGCTGATACATACATAATGGCTGAGGTCATAGGACGATCGATCCATGGGAGATTATCTCAGGGATATTGTTCCTGCTGAGCTTTTACCTGTCCAGGAACTACCAGATAACAAAGCACGACGGCTTCTGGTTCTTCATGGCCCTCTTCACAGCAGGCATGACGGGCGTGATGGTCGCAGGGTCAACATACATCCCTATCCTCTTCCTCATCGCCTCGGCCTCCCTATTTACCGCAACCTACACCCTCTGACCAGATTCTTTACCATATCGCCGTAGCCAAGGGGATGGACGTGCATATAGCCTGCCAGGACATTGTCTTTCATGATCCCGTCATGTGCCCCGTCTATCCCGGCCCCCCTCTCTGTTCGGAAGGCGAAATCGACTTTCCCCTTCAATATGGCCCTGGAGTGATGGAACTCGTGGCCGAGGATCGTCTCACCCCTCCTGCAGAGCAGGTTGTCCTTCACCGCCCTGTTTATGGTGTAGCCCATGCCCACATATGAATCCTGCATCTCTGTTTCGATGGGCAGGAAACCGACCATCTCAAACCTGCCCTCCCCGGTTATGATGGACTCGCCCAGGTACATGAGGCCGCCGCACTCTCCATAGACCCTGCCGCCTCTGGCGCAGAAATCATGGACATCAGCTCTGAACCTCCTGTTTTTCTCAAGCTCCTCTGCAAAGACCTCCGGGAAGCCGCCGCCGATATAGAGCAGGTCGATTGGGGGGAGCCTCCTGTCCTTCAGGGCATCTATGTATGTCACGTTGCCGGCGGCTGAGAGCTGGGCCAGGGTCTCGGTATAATAGAATCTGAATGCCCTGTCATAGACGATGCCGATCCTCACATCACCCCTTTCAAAACCCGGTCCATGGGCGTCAGGCACCTCGATCTCACCGGCCGATCTGGCTATCTCCAGCACCCGGTCCATATCCACATATTCCTCTATCAAAGAGGCCAGTGGCTTTAGGTCGCTCTCTGTTTCATGGATGGGTACAAGGCCGAGGTGTCTTTCAGGGAGCCTGAGCGACGGGCTGTCAGGCAGGGCGCCCAGGACCTCAACCCCTGCAAGCTCTTCAACGGCCTCTTTCACCTTCTCCCTGTGCCTCTCGCTTCCCACCATGTTCAGGACAACACCCGCCACATCGACCTCCGGGTCAAAGTCCTTAAAACCCCTGATCAGGGGCGCAGCGCTTCGCGCCATCTTCTTGGCCCCCACCGTCAGGATGACCGGGGCCTTCAGGATCTTGGCTGTCTGGGCGGTGCTGCCCCTTTCATCTATGCTGTCGTGGCTGTCGAACAGGCCCATCACACCTTCTATGACCGCGATCTGGGCGTTCTCACATCCTGCTGCAAAGGACCTGAGCAGGGCATCCCGGCTGAGGATATAGCTGTCAAGGTTCCTTGAGCCCCTGCCGGTGGCTGCCCGGTGGTGCATGGGGTCTATGTAGTCAGGCCCGGCCTTGAAAGGGGCAACAGAGAGCCCTCGATCTGTGAGGGCCTTCATCAGACCGATGGAGAGCACCGTCTTGCCCACGCCTGACCCGACGCCTCCAATCACAATCCTTGGCGTGTCCACCACTGTCATTCGGGTAGATTTATATCCCTGTTGATATAAAATGATATGCAGAGGGATTGTAACCATGTACAAGCGGATCCTCCTTCCAACAGACGGCTCTGAGAGCGCGGAGAAGGCGGCCGCACACGCCATTGAGCTTGCAAGGTCCGCCGGCGCAGAGCTGGTGGCCCTTTATGTCATAGACACCTCCTCCTTCGTCAGCCTCCCTGAGACATTCATGTGGGAGAACGTGAGAGAGCTCCTGGCAGAGGAGGGGGAGAAGGCACTGGAGTCTGTGAAAAGGCAGGCGCGGCAAAACAACGTGCCTGTGAAGACCCTTTTAAAGGAGGGGAGCCCGGCAAGGGAGATCGTAAACACGGCAGAAGATGAAAAGGCGGACCTCATCGTCATGGGGACCTCAGGGAGGACAGGGCTTGACAGGTTCCTCCTGGGGAGCGTGTCTGAAAAAGTGCTGAGGGCGGCTCACACGCCTGTTATGATAATCAAATGACGGCGTCCCTCTTGCAGCATTCACCGGGGGGTATGGGGTTGCCGTGGGGGCACCTCCTTGGATGGTCCAATAATGTGCAGACCGCGTCGGCGAACTCCCTTGACATGTGGTGCTCCATGCCGCAGACCACGGTCTCATCCACATCCCTTCCAAGGGTCCTTTTCATGAGCGCCTCAATGAGACGGTGGTTCCTTATTATCCTGGTGGCGGCCCTTCTACCCTTCTCTGTGAGCTCCACACCCTCCCGCTTCACATAGTTGACAAGGCCCTGCTCCTCAAGTTTCCTGAGCATCTGAACAGCGCTTGGAGGGGACACGCCCAGCCCGTCTGAGACCATGCTTATCCTTACCAGGCCCTCGCCCTTTTCCTCAAAGACCCAGAGCAGCTCCAGGTATTCTTCAACGCTCTCGCTCAGGTTCAATGCCTCTCACACCTCACATAGATCTCGTCGGCGATCTCGGCATCAAGGGCTATCTGGGTCTCCTCGACCTCTATCACATAGGAGGGGAAGGTCTGGAGCAGCCTGACCGGCAGGCCCGGGACGATGCCCATGGCCATGAGCCTCTGAAGCCTCTCATGCCTCCTGGATGTGATGTAGGCTATCCTTCCCTCGCACCCGACCTCCAGCTCGGTGAGCGGCGAGATCAGCCTCTCTATCTTCTCCCGGCCCTCCTCGCAGCACCTCCCCGGCGGGATGGGGTTGCCGTCCGGACAGAGCCTTGGATGCCCCAGAAGGGTGCACACGCTCTCGTCCACCCCACGGGGAAGGGCGTGCTCGAAGCGGCAGGCCGCCTCCTCCACCCTTTCCTCGGCCATCTCAAGGACGTCCACAAGGAGCCTCTCGGCCAGCCGATGGCGTCTGATGATGTCCCGGGCCTCGCCCTTCCCCTTTTCTGTGAGACGCACGTTGCCGCCTTTCACCTCCACAGAGCCCTCCTCCGCAAGCTCGTCCAGTGCAGACTCCAGGTCATAATCTGCAGAGAGGAGGTCCTCCTTTCTCACAGCAGATAGCCCCTCCTCCTCCGTCTTTATCCAGAGGATCTCCAGGACCTCCTCCGCCTCATTGCTGGGCATCCCTTGCACCTCCTCTTATCCTTCTTATGGCTGAGGCTATCCTTGAGGGCGGAGGAGCTGAGTAGCCGCAGGCCGGGCACCTGCACTCGCCGCAGCCCTGCTTTCCGCAGGCGCTGCATGCCTCGGCATCGAACTCGTATCCGCACATATCACATCTCACAGGCTCACCTCAAAGGCCCTTAAAAGATAGTTCAGCACTGCGCCTATGAATATGGCGTAGGGGAATATAAAGGCCACTATGTAAAGGGCGGTCTTTTTGCCCCTCTCCTTTATTATGACAAAGAGGTTGGCGATGCAGGGCACAAAGAGCATTATGACGACGAGGCTCACCGCAAGCTGGATGGGGTCGAGGAGGCCCTGCCGGCTCATGGCGAATATCCCTGCCGCTCCGTAGTCCCGTCTGAGAAAGCCCATGATAAAGGCGGCTGTCGCCTCCTTTGGGAGCCCGAGAAGACCCACCACCACGGGCTGCGCCATTCCTTCCACAAGGGCCAGCATGCTGAGCTTGTCCAGCACAAAGAGTATGAGCGTTCCCAGGAGGAAGAGGGGCACCGCCTCAAAGAGGAACCACTCCATCCTCATATAGGTCTTGACAAGCACATTCGAGAGATGGGGTATCCTGATGGGCGGTATCTCCACGATGAAGTCCGATGACTCGCCTGGAATCACCTTGGAGGCCAGATAGCCCACGATAAAGATCTGGAGGAACACAACGCCGAAGACCACGATGAGGAGCCTTGTTGACACGCCGGCAACGATCCCCAGTATCACCCCAAGCTGGGCAGAGCAGGGGACGGCCAGGGCAAGGAGCAGCGTGGCTATGATCCGCTCTTTCCTGCTGTCAAGTATCCTTGTTGTGAGGGTGGCCATGGTGTCGCAGCCCAGGCCAAGGATCATGGGGAGGGCTGACTTGCCGCTGAGCCCGATCTTCTTGAAGGCCCTGTTGGCCATTATGGTAAGCCTTGGGAAGTATCCTGAGTCCTCGAGGATCCCGAAGGCGAAGAAGAAGGTGGAGACGATGGGCAGGACGATTGCAATGGAGTATGTTAGGCCCATGGTGATAAGCCCATACTCCCCCACGAGGAGCTCCTGAAGAAGGGGGAAGGGGATGTGGCTTTCCACAAGCCTGCTCACGGCAGGGTTGAGATACCTTCCGAAGAGGACCTGCTCGAAGAAGTCCACGAGGGTGCCGGCGCCGAAGACGCCCACGAAACGGTACATGACATAGAAGACCACCAGCAGGATAGGGAACCCTGTGAGAGGCCGGACTGTGAGCTCTCCAAGCCGGTCAGTGACCCTGTTCTTCCTGCCCTCCCTTCTCCTCACCACCCTTCTGAGTATCTCCTGGCTCCTCTTCTTCCCGGTCATCTTGGCGATGTACCTCATGGAATGCCGGTATTCCCTCCTCATCTCCTCAGCCCGCTTCAGTATCGCCTCTTTTGAAGGCCCCTTTTCCAAGGCTTCAACAGCCTCCCTGTCCCCTGCAAGGGCGAGGAGGGCGATGAACCTCCTGGAGAGGCCCGATCCATCTGGCAGCAGCTCCATGACCTCCTTCAGGGCAGACTCGATCCTCGGGGGATAGCTGGTCCGGATAGGCCTGTAGTCGAAGGAGGCGAGATGGGCAATCGATTTTTTGAGCTCATCAATCCCTTTTCGCTCCGTTGCTATTGTGCCGACAACAGGGATCCCCAGCGCCCTTTGTAGTGCTGCCAGGTCAAGCTCTATCCCCCGCTCACCAGCCTCATCGAGCATGTTCACCACAAGGATCACTGGCAGGCCGGTCTCTATCAGCTCAAGGGTCAGGGGGAGCATCAGGGAGATGTTCTTTCCGTCGACCACGTGGACAAGCACATCAGGCCTCTCCTTGAGGATTATCCTCTGGGTCACCCTCTCATCCTCTGAAAGCGGGAAAAGGGAGTAGGTGCCGGGGGTGTCTATGATCTCATAGTCTTTACCGCCCAGGCTGGCAACACCTCTTGAAAGTTCCACAGTCGTCCCGGGGTAGTTGGAGACCGTGGCATACCTGCCTGTGAGACGGTGGAAGATGACGCTCTTGCCCACGTTGGGGCTGCCTATGAGGGCGATCTTCCCCTCTGTCTTCACCCCATCCTTCTGAGACCCTCCTCCGTGGCCGTGCATCGCTTCCAGCCCCCCTCTTAAACAGCGGCTTTCCCTGCCGGCTTCATCCACGGCCGTGGTCTCAGCACATAGGAGCCAACGGCCAGCCAGTAGCCCAAATAGGCCAGGACCTCTGTGAGTGAAGGGTCGCCGTTGTATCCAAGCAGCGATTTCAGG
>RFHW01000019.1 GCA_003695745.1 Methanobacteriota archaeon
GCACAACACCCGCTGGCGAGGGAGGGGCTTCTATTCCGTCTGGAAGGGTGACCGCTGAATGGGGTTCACCGGCACCTCCCACCGCCGTTGTGAAGGTGGGCTGAACACCTTCAAATGGCTCAGCCTGTCATAACCGCGCCTCTGTTGTCAGCCTTCGTCACCACTATCTCTGTTTCATCTCCAACAGCGTCTCTGAGCTCATCTTCATCGTCCACAACGGCATAGATGGCAGGTCCAAAGGAGCTCAGGCCTGCGCCATAGGACACCTTCTGGCACCTCTTCAGGATATCCCTCACAGGCTGTGTCTGAAGACGGACTTCGATCTTCTTGAACCCCACATCCTGCATCTCGTTTATGCTCTCTCCAAAGGCGGATATGTCTTTTTCCAGGACCGCTGGCAGGGTCTTCATAAGTATGAGGTGGCACAGCCTCCGCACCTCTTCAACAGGGATGGGGCAGTATCTCTGGAATATGCCCACCTCTCTTTTGCCGTGGACCCGCGTGCCTCTGGGGATGGCAAGGGCCATCTTCCAGTCCGGGAAGTCCAGTCTGGTGAGAACAGGTGCAGGCCCTGCTCTGGAGGCTGAGGAGGGCAGGAACTCCGGCTTTTCCTCAGTGGAGTGGCCGCCGTCCAGTATGAAGCCGCCATGCTCAAAGACGGCGGTACCGATGCCCGATGTGCCGCCACGCCCCATGATCCCTGCAATCTGCCGGATGGGGACATCCAGGTTGTATAGCCGGGATATTGCATGGCCAACAGCCAGCATGAGCTGGGTTCCTGAGCCGAGTCCGATATGCGGCTCATAGGCGTGCTCTACTGTGATGGTGGCCCCGCCTTCCACATCGAGCGCCTCAAGGATCCTGGAGGCAGCCTCATGGGCCCGCTTATGGAGAGGGCCTTCCACCGCGACCACCTCATTCTTCTCCACAGAGACCTCTATATGGGGCTCTTCAAGGGCGAGCCCTATGCCGCCGTCCACCCGACCCAGACCACCGTTGAGGTCGATAAGGGTCATATGCACCCTCGATGGCGTTCTCACCGTTATCATCCTTCAGCCGCCCACTCCGCTATCTCATAGGGAAAGACCTCTGTGATGTTCATAAGAGGCCTGTCACCATGGATTATGTTGTATCTTCTTATCAGGAGGGTGGAGCCCGCCGGAACGCCGAAGACACCGGAAAACCCCTTGTCCGCCCCGAGCAAATCAAAGCCGAGGATCTCTCTCCTCGACTCCAGCCTGTGCTTTGCAAGTATCCTGCCTATGGGCACATCCAGACCCATCATATCGGCCCTGAACCCTCCTTTCAGCCTTGACAGCGGGGCATAGGAGGTGGCGTGAACAAGGACCCTCCCGCCTCCTGTGAGCCTCACCAGCCGGCGATTCACCTTCGCACCTGCCCCGACCCTCAGCATGCGAGCCGTCTTTTCATCGGCTACAACAACCCCCTGTGACTCGGCCTCAACACCTATCTCACCAAAGAGGGCCTCCAGCAGAGCTGTCATGGACCCGGTGTTTGCAAGGAGGAGCTTGTGCACCGGGTGCAGGGCCGTCTCCCTCTCCAGCTCTCCAAGGGTCTTCATAGAATATTACAGCATCAGTTAAAAATATAAGTCTTATCACCTCTCACCTAGATATATGGTGCTCTCCGCCGCTGCCATGGAGTTTATCAGGGCCCTGGGGCTGGTCCTGATTTCCATAGTCATAGCAAAGGCCTTCGTATACACCCTGTCAAATGTCATTGTGAACCTGGCGAAAAAGACGAAGACCTCCCTTGATGATGAGATAATAGCAGCCACGAAAAAACCCATTTACTATCTCATCATAGTCATAGGCGCGGACTTTGCGGCGCAGGGAATCACCGTCTACCCGGTCTTCACAGAGAGGCTGCGGGCATGGATCTTTGCTGCCGAGGTGCTTTTGTCCGCCTTTTTCATCGCCCGGCTCGTAGGTGTCTTTGCAGGATGGTATGCAAAGAACCTGGCTGTAAAGACGAAGACCAACTTTGACGATGAGTTCCTTCCACTCTTCAACAGGCTCTCGGCCATATTCATCTATGGCTCTGCCATCGTTATCATCCTCGACTACTTCCACTATGACATCACCGCATTGGTGGCAGGTCTCGGCATAGCCGGTCTCGCCGTGGCCCTGGCAGCCCAGGACACCCTTGCCAACATGATCGCAGGCTTCGTGATAATGGCCGACCGCCCATTCAGGATCAAAGACGTGATCGAGCTTCCCACAGGCGACTACGGAGAGGTCTATGAGATAGGGCTTCGCAGCACCAAGATACTCACCCTGGACTACACCATGGTTGTCATACCGAACTCTGAGATAGGGAAGAGCAAGGTGGTGAACTACTCCTATCCAGACAAGAGGGTGCGCCTCAGCATACCTGTTGGCGTGGCCTATGGAACGGACCTGAAAAAGGCCACCCAGATATTAAAAGACGTGGCAAAGAAACAGACCCACGTCCTTGAAACACCTGCTCCAAGGGTATATATGAACTCCTTTGGCGACTTCTCCCTGAACCTGATACTCCATGTGTGGATAGACAGCCACAAGGACCGCTTTGACGTCATCAACAGGATAAACAGGGCCATAGACGAGAGGTTCAGAAAAGAGGGCATCGAGATCCCCTTCCCCATCCGCACCGTATATATGAAGAAAGAGGACGATGGGCCAGAGGACGTAGGTGAATGAACAACAAAAGACCCGGAGCCAAAGGACCGTCAGGGGCGCATACGATCCTCCTGCTTCTCCTCCTCGCCACACTGCCCGGATGCTCACAGCCGCAGGCCAGACCGAAGCTTGTAATAGACTACGCCCACGGCGAGATCTTCATGCCCCTTGACGTGCGCCCCCTGGGATACTCCAGCTTCGACGGGCTCTTCCAGGAGGCGGGCTATGAGACCGCGGTGGTCACAGAACCCCTTACCACGGGTGATCTGAAGGATGCAGATGTCTATCTCCTGGCAGGGCCGATGGTGGAGCTCGGCGAGGATGAAGAGAAGGTGGTGCGGGACTTTGTGGAGCAGGGCGGCAAGGTGATAGTGCTGGTGCACATCTCCAAGCCACTTGAGAGGTTTCTTGCGGCCTATAACATCAGCTTTGGCTGGGTGATCGCTGAGGATGAGAACCGGCTGGACGGCCCCCATGATTTCAGGGTGATGGACATGGGGGAGGCATCCTTTTTAGAAGGGGTGGATACCCTTGGGTTCTACGGCGCCTTCTCGGTAAAGGCACCGGCAGAGTATGCCCACACCACCTCCGGGGCCTGGGAGGACTATGACATGGACGGCGCACTGGATGAGGGAGAGCCCAAGGGCAGAAAGGCCCTCATAGGCCTTGCAGAACAGGGCCGGGGCAGCATCCTTGTCATAGGCGATGACGCCGTCCTTGCAAACGCCTTCATCGACAGGGAGGACAACAGGAGATTCGCCCGTAACCTCGTTGCATGGAGCAAGGGATAAAACAGATATGGAAGCGATTGTTCCGGGCATGAAAGGGCAGGGCCTGAAAGGTTTAAATGGGAAGAGATGCCACAATCACATTTAAAAAACCAAATAGTGGATGCGATGTCAGATGAACCGGGCTGAGGTCCTTACAGAGGCGCTCCCCTACATCGAGGAGTTCCACGGCAGCTATGTGGTGATAAAATACGGCGGCCACGCCATGCTCAACGAGGAGCTAAAGGACACCACGATCCGGGACACGATCCTCCTCAAATACGTGGGGATGAAGCCCATCATCGTCCACGGCGGCGGGCCTGAGATCACCGCTGCCATGGAGAAGTTCGGGAAGAAACCGGAGTTCATCGAGGGGCTGCGCGTCACCGATGAGGAGACAATGGACATCACCAAGATGGTCTTGGTGGGCAAGATCAACACCGACATCGTGTCGAGGATAAACAAGTTCGGATCCAAGGGCGCAGGGCTCTCAGGCAAGGACGGCGGCCTCATAATCGGCGTGAAGAGACCGGCCCAGAGGGTCACCCGCGACGGCGTGGAGCAGGAGGTGGACATGGGCCTCGTGGGAGAGGTGAAGAGGATCAACCCTGAGATACTGCAGATACTGACAGAGCGGGACTACATCCCTGTGGTCTCGCCGGTGGCCATGTCAGAGGAGGGCACAAGCCTGAACATCAACAGCGACACCGTGGCAGGGGAGATAGCAACCGCAATCGGGGCGAGAAAGCTCATCATACTCACCGATGTGGACGGCGTGCTCAGGGACGTTAAAGACAAGGATAGCCTGATAAAGCGCATCTCACCGGATGAGGCTGAGAAGCTGATCTCAGAGGGCGTTGTCAGGGGCTCGATGATCCCCAAGATAAGGGCATGCACAACAGCCCTGAAGGGCGGTGTGGAAAAGACCCACATCATAAACGGCGGCATCAAACACTCCATACTCCTGGAGATATTCACAGACCAGGGCATCGGGACCATGATATGGAATAAGGACGATTCAAGGATTTAATTCGTCAAGTATCGGTTTTAAAGTCTCAATGTAGAGCTTCAATCTTTCTGCGACTTTATCCAAAAGTTCCTTTGAAAGGTCTTCTTTATCCCCTGACCATTTGATTTCATCTTGAACATACCTTGTTTTTTCCCCTCCGATTTGCGGATCAAACCTTCCGAAGACCTTCTTCAATTCCTCTCTCCTATTCTTTAAAAGTTGGTATGCCTCCTCATTTTTATCAGGGTCTTGATCCCCTAAACTAACTCCCACGTATATAGGGGTGTAAACATTTGGCTTCCAGCCACCAAGATGAACATAATAATGGAAGCCATAATCTATATTTCCAGGAGGGTACCAGAAAGCCAATCTCTTTGAAGGAGTTTTTGTCTCATTAAGGTCCTTTAATAATTTTGAACTTAATTCTCCTTTCACCTTAGCTTTTACACTCTGCAAAAACTCTTTGAATTCTGCTGGAGGAGCTGTTGAATGTGGTCTGGTAATATCCTCACCAATAGGCTCGATATCCCCAAGCTTGTATTCCGTGCGCACTATCTTTTCACCAGCATCCGTCTCATAATAAGTGAATTCAACACAGGATATATCAACGCCTTTTTTCCTCAAATATCGTGCAACTTTTATTACTTCAGGTGTTATCTCTTGAGCAATAATAAAGATTCGCTGATGCCTGTTAAACTCAATGGTATCTGCATCAACTTCATTTTCTCCTTCTAGGAAAAAATTCTCATAACCGTGTTTTAGGTCTTTATATTCGGATCCTGAATTCTGGAAGTATCGCACCGCCATATCATTTAACTCTTCAAAACTTAAACCTTCAACCCAAGAGGTATACTCTAGCGCCTGAGCGATCACTTCTCTAGGAGTCATCCCCCTTTTCAGCTCAATAATCACCGTGTTCCCATTCTTATCTACCCCGAGCAAATCAAGTATCTTTCCGAACTCCGTTGATTCCTGACGCCCAATAAAAAGAATCTTCTCACTTTCAAGCAACACATATGGATTTTTCTCTATCCACTCCTCCAACGTTTCTTCGACCCCTACTTTGTTAAAATCTTTTTGTGAAAATGGAGTCATTTCACCTTCTTTTGAAACTTTGTAAAGCCCCATTTTTGCTCCTCCAATTTAACTCTCTACTACAGTATATAAAAACTATTATTCATCCCTGCCCTGCGCACTCCGCCGCCTCGGCACGTGTTTAGACCTTTGCAAGGATCTCGTCAAAGGACAGCCCCTGTGACCTGAGCCTTATGAAATCCTCGATGTCCTTGAGGAAGCGGTTGCCAAGGGACTCGA
>RFHW01000117.1 GCA_003695745.1 Methanobacteriota archaeon
GTCCTGCACCATCACCACGAGGGCGGGGGCCTCCGCCCAGGCAGGCTCATCGGCAACGCCGTCCACCCTTATCGTCTCATTGATCCTTATGGCAGTCAATATGGTGCTCGCTTCAAGGCTTCCGCCATCCTCCTGACCGGCTCCATGGAGCGCGCCTACAGGGCCCGGCAAAAGGAGGGCGGCCACCATGAGCACGAACAGCACAGGAGCAGCTCTTACCATAGACCTCACATCCTCAAACACCCTCAGGGACATCGGGACCTTGTCAAATCTTGCCACCCTCCAATAAATACCTTTTGTTTCGCCAGCCAGAACAGTGAATGGGATGGACACAGTGGTGTGACATAAGTATTATATACCAGCCTTAAAAGATATGTGATTTGTAAAAAATGCGCTGGAGACCTGTTACATGCCTGAGCTTGTGATCATCGTTGGATGCACAAAGGAGGAGATCCTCGACGCCCTCAAGATGAAAGAGGCGCTCAAGGAGGCCGGTGTGGATGTGATGGGCGTTATGACGCAGGAGACGCAAGAGAAAGGGGTGCCCCCCGGATTGATAGAGAACGTGCTGAACCTGAAGATAGTGGCAAATGTGAAGCCAGAGGACTAGCTATCCCTGTAAAAATGGCTGATGGGAGGTTATGACGTTGACAAGGATCATGGTGGTGGACGACGACCCGAACATAAGGAACCTGGTGCGGACCATACTGGAGCACGAGGGCTATGAGGTGGTGGAGGCTGAGAACGGCCGCGCCTGTCTTGACATGCTCCACAAGGGGGAGAGGCCTGATCTCATACTCCTCGATGTGATGATGCCTGAGATGGACGGCTGGGAGGTCTCCAGACGGATCAAGGGCGACGAGGAGCTGAGCTCCATCCCCGTGTGCATGCTCACAGCCAAGAGCACCACCATGGACGCCCTCATGAGCCTTGAATCGGCCCATGCAGACTGGCACATCAACAAGCCCATATCAAAAAAGCTGCTCTTAGAAGGCGTTGGCTGGCTCCTTGGCAGCGCATCCCAGTAAAAAACCCCTTCATTCGATCTCATACTCGCCCTTGTCCACAGAGGCAGTGTCCATCACGTCCCTGGACACATAGACAGGGGCGTTTGTGCGCACAGCAAGGGCGATGCAGTCGCTTGGCCGGGCGTCGAACTCCACCCGGTCCCCGTTGCGCCTGATGATAAGCCTTGAGAAAAAGACACCTTCGCTGAGGTCATCGATGATTATCTTTTCCACCTGCAGACCTGTGTTCTCAAGGATGTTTAAGAAGAGGTCGTGTGTGAGGGGGCGGGGATAGGGCGTGTTGTCAAGGGCTGTCTGAATAGAGAACGCCTCTGAGGCCCCTATATAGATGGGGAGCACCCGCTTCTCATCGCTCTCAAGGAAGACAACAGGGCTCGGCGCATCAGGGGTGTTGGCAACGAAAACCCCTGTTATCTTCACCCGCACGCTGTCAGGCTCGCACTCTTCATCATGGTCTTGGCTCATCCATCTAAAGTTCAATGCTCAAACTATATAAAGATAGAGCCAAAAATGTGGGGCCATGGGCCACACCGTTGCAGAGAAGATCCTTGGAGAGAGATCAGGGAAGAGGGCGGTCTCGCCAGGCGAGATCGTGGAGGCTGAGATAGACTATGTCATGGTGAACGATGTGACCGGGCTTCCTGCCTTCCAAGTGTTTGAGGAGTTCGGGGTGGAGCCTCTCCGGGAGAGGACGGTGCTCATACCAGACCATTATGTGCCCAACAAGGACGTGGCCTCGGCAGAGCAGGCCCGCGCCATGCATGACTTTGCAAGAAGATACGCCATGCCCAATTACTTCCCGGTGGGCACCTGCGGCGTCTGCCATCAGACCATGATCGAAGAGGGCTTCGTGGCGCCGGGCAGGCTCATAATCGGGGCAGACTCGCACACATGCTCATATGGAGCGCTCGGCGCCTTCGGCACAGGTGTGGGCTCCACCGAGGCGGCCTCTGCCATGGCGCTCGGCCGGCTGTGGTTCAAGGTGCCTGAGAGCCAGAGATTCAATGTGGAGGGCGAGCTGAAAAGACACGTGATGGGCAAGGACATCATACTCCACATCATAGGCGACATCGGCGTGGACGGCGCCCTCTACAAGGCGATGGAGTTCTATGGAAGCGCCATAGAATCGCTCTCCCTTGCAGACAGGATCAGCATCTCCAACATGGCCATCGAGGCCGGGGGCAAGGCAGGCATCATCCCCCCTGATGAGAAGGTCTTCCAGTACCTCAAGGGCAGGGTGCGAGGCGATTATGAGCCCGTCTATGCCGACAGGGACGCAGAATACAGCGAGACCTTTGAATACGATGCCGCTCAGATACCTCCCACGGTGGCAAAACCTCATCTGCCCTCGAACACCGCCCCGGCATCAGAGCTCTCACATATCACGGTGGACCAGGCCTATCTTGGCTCCTGCACCAACGGCAGGATAGAGGATCTCAGGGCGGCGGCGGCCATCCTCAGGGGACGGAAGGTCAGCCCTGACACCCGGATGATAGTGGTGCCGGCGACAAAAGAGGTCTATGAGCAGGCCCTCGCCGAGGGGCTTATCAAGACCTTCCTTGACGCGAACGCCTATGTGTCAGGCCCCACATGCGGCGCCTGCCTCGGCGGCTACATGGGCGTCCTCGCAGCAGGCGAGAGGTGCATCAGCTCCACCAACCGCAACTTCATAGGCAGGATGGGCCACAAGGAGTCGGAGGTGTATCTTGCCAACCCCGCCGTCGTGGCCGCAAGCGCGGTGATGGGCAGGATCACAGACCCCGGGGAGCTGGAGTGAAAAATGGCTGCAAGAAGGGCACACCAGCCATGAGAAGCTTTATAAACGGGCAGGGCATACCTTGCCATCGCTCTTGGAGCGTCAAAGGTGATGAGGTCCGCCTTCCAAATAACCGCCTCTTACAGATCCGGGCTGATGACCTCTGTTTTCCCGAAGCAGAATATGCAGGTGAGAAAGGAATATGATGGACCTTCTCCTGATCGGTATGGGCGGCTTCATCGGAGCGGCGGCCCGATACCTCATAGCCGGTTGGCTCCAGGACGGCTTCACATCCTTCCCAGCAGGCACGCTGGGCGTGAACGTGGCCGGGAGCTTCCTGCTGGGGCTCTTCATGTACCTCGGCGACCTCCGGGGGTTCTTCACAGAGGAGCAGAGGCTCTTCTTTGCCATCGGCGTCCTGGGGGCCTTCACCACCATGTCCACCTTCAGCTACGAATCCCTGCGGCTCTTCGAGCAGGGAGAAACCCTTTTATTCACCGCCAACGTACTGGGTACGGTGGGCCTCACCCTCCTTGGCGTGTACCTTGGAAGGGCCGCGGCCATCATCATAGGAGGCGCATAGACGTATGAAGAAGGAGTCAGAGGCCGTTCTCCTGCGCATATTCATAGGCGAGTCAGACACCTACAGGGGCAGGCCACTCTACAAACACCTTGTGGAGACCTTTAAAAAACAGGGCATAGCAGGGGCGACGGTGCTCAGGGCAACAGAGGGCTATGGCAGGACAAGCGTCCTCCACACCGCCTCGATCCTCAGGCTCTCCACCGACCTGCCCATGGTCCTTGAGGTGGTGGACACCCCTGAGAAGATAGAGACCCTGAAAAACCAGCTGGAAGGCACGATAAAGGGCGGGCTCATCACAGAGGAGAAGGTGAAGATCATCTATTACGAAGGAGTTGACAAAGATAAACCCAACGAAGGATAAGCGGGGCTTATTGTAAAAAACGAAGACCGGAGCACCCGCTGTTAAAGGAGCAGCACCATCAAGAGAGCTGCTCCAAATTCCATGCTTTTCTTCAAACCTTTCATAGGTTTTTACCTCCTTTTATTTTTTTGTTCCCTCACCTTTCAAGGAGGCGTCATGCTTATATGCCGGGAAAGGCACAGTAGCTATTGCCTCCTTTCTTGCGAGGGTGGCCATAGTGCCGAGCTGTGCTATATGGAGCTTGGTTCGGCACTGTGTTCTCATCTTTTTATTGGATGAGCTCCTGCTCCTTTGAACGTATTTTGTCAGAGCTGTTTCTATCTCTTCTCAGCCTGCTCAGCCTTCAAACCCTCTTCTTTCGCCTGCGCTTTTACCAGGCGTTCTAGCTCTTCAATGTGGTCGAGTTCAAAACCTTTCACCGGCCGGGGGATATGCTCCAGCAACTCTCCTATCGCCCCCTCAACCTTCTTAGCCACTGCAGGCGGTATCGCCTTCTGCCTTGCCAGATCCCTCACAGCATGCAGATAGATCAGGCCACACCGATGGGCGGTTGGCGCATAAAGCTTAACACAAACCGTCTCATCACATCTTGCCTGAACGATAGCGGCGTCTGTGAAATGATTCACATAATAGACCCCGCCTACGAATTTGTAGCCCCATACAGCCTTGATATAATAGCAGCCAGGCGGGACCTCGACCTCAAGGTGTCCGCATTTCGCAGGCAGAACAACATACTTCTTTCCGCACCACTCAAGGACATTGCCGTCACAGTCATAGATGGTCACATACCATGTGCGGTTGTCCACTTTACAGGGATCGTCAAGACCCGAAACCCATACATTCAGCTTTGCCATGCCCATAATCTTACCTCCTTCTATCTTTTCTTCGCAATTTTGCTTTACTTCATTCATCCGGAACTTTAACCTTCAAAATCCTAAATGAAAACTGCGAATTTCTCAAAAGATTCTGCGTCTTTTGCAGTTTTTTCCCTCAGTGTCTTTTTGCCACGTCTGTTTTTGATACGCAGAGCTAGTCTGTGTGTTCACTCCTATCGTGTATTGCATGTCTTCTAATGTACCAAAAAAGAACCAAGAATAACAGACTGATCCAAAGATAGTTCTTCCTGAGCAGTGATAACAGATAGGATGGCAGAAGGGCTATGAAATTCGATTCTATCTTGTGTGGATAGGGCGTCACAGACTTTATCCAGCGGTACTTTAGGTTTACTACATCTTTGTAGTCTGCCTTTACGAGGAGAGGGCCGTGTTCCCACCTGTCTTCCCACCTAGCTTCAATGCCGTTGAGCCTTAAGATTTCTGCTATAGGGGCTGCATCCAATAGAGGGTTAGCAGATACATCGAACACGTAGCTTCCGGTTTCAGAAAACACAGCCTCTACATTTTTTGCTGGCAAGAGGAAATAGTAAACTGCGGAAAAGCTGAATAGAAGGATGAGAGAAACGAATACAAACTTTGCCAATCCGCGCTGTTTCACAATAAGATAAGCAAGTTCATAAAAAGCAAACACAGAAAGCGAGAATAAAATAGCCAGAATATTAAGAGGAAAGGGCCATTTTAACATGAGTGTGGACAAAATTATAGGGTTCCAAGAATATAGAAATGCTAACAGATGAACGGTCATGGCAGATGCATAAATTGCTTTTATCTTTAACACATGCTCGGTGAGTAATATCATCAAAGAAAGACCGACAAAAGTTAAAATGCCATGCTTGAAATTTTTCTTAAAGCCATCTTTTTTAACAAAAATATTTCTTACAATAAAAAATATAGAGGTGATAAAAAAAAAAAAAAAAAAGATTCTAA
>RFHW01000118.1 GCA_003695745.1 Methanobacteriota archaeon
ACCGCGCCCGGGGCGAGGAAGAGGACAGGGGTAAAGGCCATGAAAAGACCAAGGAGAAGACCTGTCTCCCAGTATCTGAACTCTGCCCAGAATCCGTATCGCTGGGCCACGTATTTGTGGGCGAGCTCGTGGGCGATGAAGGCTATGCCGAAGGTGATGAGCATGGTGATGAAACCGCTGAGGAGGGGGAGGCCAAAATGGAGCGTAAGGGCCAGTGTTATGACGAAGAGGGCCACCACGATGTGATTGAGCTCGGTCCTGGAGAACCGCATATCTAGAAGACCTCCCTTAGCATGGGGATCAAGACCTTGGGTATGAATGTGAATGTGCCTATGGTGCTTCCCAGGTTTGCCAGGGCCGTTACAAGGAGCACCCTGAAGGCCCTGTTGTTGTAGAGCTCACGGTACCCTGAGATCTGGAACATCTCCTTCACATCGCCCACCGTGGTCCGCCGTACCTTCGCCTCGGTGACACCTGCGAACCATCCTGCGGCTAGAAGGGGGTTGAGAGAGGTGAGCGGGGCCGCTGCCATGCCCACCAGTATGGACAGGGGGTGTCCCCGCGCCAGGAGGATGCCTGCGCCGGTGGGTATGGAGTGATAGAGGATCCACAGCAGGAGCGAGCCCTCGATGCTCAGGCCATTGTAAAAGGCGAGTATGAAGGATCCGATTATCATCGCCGGGATACCGTATTTCAGCGCCGTAAGGAGAGGGCTTTTCTTCCGGGTCTCAAGCTCGGAGAGGTCTGGGATGGTCTCAGGCCTTTCCAAAAACCCTTCAATGCCCTTTTTATGCCCGGCCCCCACCACTGCAAGGATTTTGTCATGGGTCTTTGAGAGCTGGAGCAACCTGGCGGCCATATAGGCGTCTCTCTCTGTCACAAGGCCTTTGTAGAGTGATGGAGCAGCGCTTTTAAGCTCCTCCAGGATGTCTGCAAGGTTCTCCTCCTTCTTCATCTCCTCAATATCTATGTCCTCGCCTTTTCTGAAGAGGCCCACGATGACCTCCTTTCCAAGGCGCAGCTTCTCCAGAAGCCCCATGCCGCCGATGGCCCTTGAAAGGGTTGTCTTTATGTCCCTGTCTATAAGGGCCACGTCGCTCCCGATCTCCCTTGCCGTGTCAATGGCGACAAGCATCTCCCGCCCAGGCTTTATTCCCATCTCCTCGCCTATCCGCCTCTGGAGAAAGGAGAGGAGCATGTTCACGATGAAGAGGAGGGAGTTGCCGGACCTTATCATGTCAACGACAGGGATGTCCCTCTGATCCAGGAGACCTTCATATCTGCTCCTGCAAAGCTCCACCGCCACCACCTCAGGCCTCCTCTCAAGGATCTCCCTTCTCACCTCTTCAACGCTCTCCCTGGACACATGGGCTGTTCCGATTATATGGATCATATGCATGAACTGTTAAATACTAACATGATAAACCTTACCCCTATGAAGCTGCTCATAAGCCCGGCAGATGTTGAGGAGGCGCAGGCTGCGGTGGAAGGCGGCGCCGACATAATCGATGTGAAGAACCCTGCGGAAGGCTCTCTTGGCGCAAGCTTCCCCTGGGTTGTGAAAGGGATCCGGCGTTCCATTCCAGCGGATGTTGAGGTGAGCGCAACCCTGGGCGACCTGGACGGCCGTCCGGGCTTTGCCTCCCTTGCCGCCCATGGCCTTGCCAGCATGGACGTTGACTACATCAAGGCAGGTCTTCTCGTCTCCACAAAAGGGGAATCCCAGAGGCTTGCCGCATCCATAGTGAGGGCAGCAAAGGACCGGGGATGCCGGGTGATCCTCGCAGGCTATGGCGACCACAGGGACATCGGCTCCGTAGATCCCCTCGCCCTCCCCGAGGTTGCCGTGGCCGCAGGGGCTGATGGCGTGATGGTAGACACATATTCAAAAAAAGGCTCCACACTCTTTGACCATATGGGTATGGAAGAGCTGGAAAGATTTATAGAGGATGCCCGCAGACAGGGGCTTGCCGTTGCGCTGGCAGGCTCGCTGCGCACAGATCACATAGCAAAGCTTAAAGACCTGAAACCAGATATAATAGGGGTGAGAGGCGCTGTCTGCAGAGGCAGCGACCGCCTCAAAGGAAGGATAGACAGAGAGAAGGTCAGAGACTTCAAAAGGAGATTGAGATAAGGGGCGTGTGGTCTAGCGGTTATGACATCGCCTTCACACGGCGAGGATCCCCAGTTCGAATCTGGGCACGCCCACTTCACTTTTTTGCAGAATCCGTCTCGTCACCTTGAAATTTGAGAGCAGGATTTTACCGGAGCGAATGTTAAAATATGTTCCTGGATGTACCCATTTTTGGTAAGTCATCTTTATTAAATATGCTGAAGATACCAGATATATTGTGCTGTGGGAGCCGGTCCATGGAGAAGACATACCCAGTGGATGGAGACACGACGACCATCAGGTCAGATTCAGGGACGGTGGAGCTTCGGCAGGTGAGAGAAGGCCTCTACAAGGTCTATGTGGGCAGCGACGGCCGGCGCATCCTCCTTGTAGATGACGAGGCTGACCTGCGCACCGTCTACGGGAAGATGCTTGAGAAGGCGGGATATGAGGTCATCACTGCCGTGGACGGGGAGGACGCGCTGGAGAAGGTGGAGAGGCATAAACCCCATCTTGTGATCCTGGACATAATGATGCCAGGCATGAGCGGATGGGATCTTGCAAGGAGGATAAAGGAGAGCGCCGGATCCAGAGAGCTGCCCATCATCGCGCTCTCTGTGAAATCAGATATCAATGCCAAGATGACGAGCGCCCAGTCAGGGGTGCAGCGGCACCTTGCAAAACCGATTTCACAGGCGGAGCTGATCGGCACGGTGAGGACGATCCTCAACGATATGTAGTCAGAAAACCCTATGCTGCTGCGCCCTTGGAAGGCGAGAGCACGGCGTCTATGGTATGGAGGATCTCCTCTGTGGTGGCCGGTTTGCCGATGTGGGCCGTGGCCTTTGCATAGGTGAGGCTCTTCTCTATAGAGTCTTTGCTGGTCCGCACAGTGAGCATGACAACAGGTATGTCCCTGGTCTCCTCATCCGACTTCAGGGCCTTGGACACCTCCCAGCCGTTTGGCCCGGGCATCATGATATCGAGCAGCACCAGATCCGGCCTCTCCTTCTTTGCAAGGGTAAGGACATCGTTTCCGCTGTAGGTCACGATCGTTTCATGCCCGTTTCTTTCAAGGAGCTTCTTCACCAGATAGACTATATCCGGCTCATCGTCTGCAAAGAGTATCTTAGCCATCCATTATCCCTTTACTTTACACCTGTTATTGGACTAATCTGATTTTCCTATATAAATCTTTCATTGGACTGTGTTCCGGGCTTTGCGCCAGTAAAAGCTATATGCAACGAAGGCTTAATTAGGTGGCAGGAGACCGATTGAATGGACCTTGACCTTTCTTCAGCTGCCCTTGAGAACTGCATTTACTGCGGGGCCTGCTTCAGGTACTGCGTCCTTGGCGCATATAACGAGCTTGACGGCATGGAGCTGAAGGCGCTTGTGGCGGGGGTGACAAGGATTGCGAGGAAGGGTTATCGGCCTGAGAAGGACGGCAGGATAAAGGAGCTTTTAGACCGCTGCACCCTGCAGGGCTACTGCAACAAGGTATGTCCTGCCATGGTAAATCCCCTTGTGAGGAACAGGGTGGCGAAAAAGAGGATTGAGGAAGAGAGATGACAGATTATACCGATCTGAAGAGAGAGGTGTGGGACCGGGACCGCTGCTCAGGCTGCGGCGCCTGCGCTGGCTCCTGTCCATTGGAGGCCCTTCACTTCAGGGGCGATGACAACCCGCTCTTCGACGGCCTCTGCTCGAAATGCGGCGTCTGCTACAGCGTCTGCCCCCGGACAGATAGTGAGACCTCGGTGGGTGTGAGCAGGGCGCCTGAGAACAGCGACAACATCGGCCCCTACATTGGCAGGTATTTTGCGAGGTCCTCTGACTTCCAGATAATCAAGCGGGCCCAGGGCTTTGGCGTGGTCACCTCGGTGCTCAAATACGTCCTGGAAGAGGGGGTTGTGGATGCGGCCATCGTGGTCACTGCCGACATATTCATGAACACCCGCCCCATGATCGCAAGGAACTTTGCAGATGTGAGGAAGAGCGCCAAGGTGAAGTATATCTGGGCGCCTGTGCTCTCCAAGCTTCGGGAGGCCGTGCTCGACGAGTCCATAGACTCGATCGCTGTTGTTGGTGTGCCCTGCGCTATACAGGCGCTTGAGATGATCAGCCGGAGCAAGCTCAAGCTCTATCAGAAGAAGCTCAAGCTCCGCATCGGCCTCTTCTGCTGGGAGATATTCCGCCATATCCTGATCTCTGAGATGATACACAAGGAGCTTCAGCTTGACATCGACCCACGGCGTATCTGGATGTTCGACATCCGCAAGCGAAAGCTTGTGGTGGAGCTTATGGACAGCACCGAATACCATATCCCCCTTGAGACGGCGTCGAGGTATGCGAGAAAGGGCTGCAACTACTGCGTGGACTTCACCTCTGAGTGGAGCGATCTGAGCGTGGGGAACGCCGGCGCGCCCAAGGACTTCCTCTCGGTGGTCACGAGGACAGAGCTTGGCGATGGCATCATAAAGGACATGATTGAGAAGGGTCTTCTCGTCACAGACAGCTTCGATGAATCGGTCTTCTCCCTTGCAGAGAGGGTGAACAAAAAGAAGAAAGAGAGGATCAGGAACTTCAAATCGGGTTGAAGAAAACATTAAATACCCTTTGGCCACATCATAATATGCCATTGCGGGAGAAAGGAATACTATGGAGGAAGAGGAAAAAGCTGAATCAGGCGGGGCCGGTGAAGAAAAAACAGGTGCAGCTGAGAAGGAGCCTGAGAGCGTTGCGCCTGCCCAGGAAAAACAGGCCGAGCCTGTGAAGCAGGCCAAGACCGAGAGGGAGGGCCCAAGCCTCGGCTCAAGGATCAAGAACTGGATAATAATCATCCTCCTCCTGATGATACTCATCCCATCAGGGACCTATTGGATGTGGAAGTCAGGTGTGAAGGACCTCAAAGGCGATAACACATTCCTCATCGTTGTTCAGGATCAGGGTGTGGCAAAGGCCGGGAGCATCTACGACCTCTCGGCAAACAAGGCAGAGGTCATCAATGTGGAGGAGCTGCCTGCGGTGACAGACCTTGGTCTCTTCTACCGTGAGGCGTCCAAGAAAAAGAAGATCGACCGTCTCATCGTGATCAGGGTCAGGACCGTTACAGAGCTTTCCACAGACCCCTTTCTGGAATATGGCGGTCATCAGCTGCCCTCTGATGACATCGGCGGCTATATTACGGGCTCCTACTGGGATGCAGATCTCGCTGGCTCAGATCCGCCGTGGATGTTCCGGGCCAAGCTCCTCTCTAACTGGATCGAGCACTACAGCGACAAGATCAAGGATGCGAGCTTCGGATCCCAGGTGTACACGACCCTTTTTGACGAATACAGGAGCGGCGGTGTGGTCGTCTATCCCCGCAACAGGGCCCTTCTCATAATCAAATACGTGCCCCTTGAGAAGATCCTGCTATGATGGAGGTCTTCAGGGGAGGGGAGCTGGTCTGCCGGGCATCTGTTGCAGAGACCTTTCTCTCACGGCTGCGGGGCCTCATGCTCAGGGCCGAGCTGAAGCCTGAGGAGGGCCTTCTAATAGAGTACTCACCCCGTTTCAGGTCAAGGGCTGTTCACAGCATGTTCATGCGCTTCCCCATAGACCTCGTCTTTCTTGACAGCGAGAAAAGGGTTGTGGACACAGCCACCCTCAGGCCATGGAGGTTCTATGATCCGGGGTGCGACTGCCGGTGGGTGCTTGAGCTGCAGGAGGGCGCTGTGGAGAAGAGGGGGATCAAAAAAGGAGACCTGCTCAGGTTCGAGATGTCAGAAAGGAAAAGGCGCTGAGCCTGTCAGCAAGGCTTGTGAAAAAGAGCCTCAGGCCATAGAGGCTCAGGGGATATCTCACCACATATCTGTTGTTTGATCTCTTCGCCTCCAGCAGCCACCCCTCCCTGTCGATCTCAAGGACGATAGGTTCAGAGGCGGTCTGCAGCTCAAACTCCGCTTCCCTGGAATCCATCCACACCCGCTCTGTGAAGGCAGCGCCATCTGCTGTGTGGACGGTGATGTCAAGGGGTGTTCTCACCACATCCCCTTCCTGTCTTAATCTGACGGTCACATTGTATGAATCCCCTGTCTTTCTGACACGGGCAGAGCGGATCAGAAAATCCGGGAGCGCCGTTGACCCGAGCCATTCCCCGAAGAACCAGTCCAGATCCATCCCTGAGGTCTCCTCCGCCACCTGCTGGAAGTCCTCTATGGACGCGCTCCCCCCATCATATCTCTCCAGATAGTTTTGCAGTGTTCTGGAGAACGCATCATCACCCATCACATAGCGGAGCATATGCAGGACCCACGCCCCCTTGCTGTAGACAACGGCGTGAAAGGCCCTGTCATAGCCGCCCTTTGCCGCTGCGATGGCCACGTCCTCATTATCCTCTCTGAAAGAGAGATATTCCTTTCTCTTTGCGGCAAGGGACCTCTCTGCAAGACCCCTGTCAATGCTTTCAAGATATAGGACGCCGGCATACGTGGCAAGGCCCTCTGTGAGCCAGTGATCCCGCCTCCCCTTCCTATCCTCTGGCGAGACGGTGCCGCCAAACCAGTTGTGCGACACCTCATGGGCGAGGAACTCCCTGAACTGAGGGCTCCTTATAATATCCCCCGACATTATGATGAGCGAGTGGTCTCCATGCCCGCCGTTGAGATTCCCCTTCACCTCGGCGAGGGAGAGCTTTCCATAGGGATACTCGCCAAGATATTGGGTCATGAAGCTGAGGATATGGTTCAGCGTCTCAGGGCACCTCTCCTTTGGCGCAAGGAGATAGCACTCCACAGGGATGTGTCTGTTGTATGTCTGCACCACCCTGTATCTCCCTGCTGCAAAGGAGAAGCCCACCTCAGGGGTGTCAACGACCCATCTGTAGACATTGTTTTTCTCATCGACGCCTGCCAGCTCTCCATTGCTTATTCCCATCCAGCCTTTCGGGGGCTGAATGGAAATGGTGGCTGTGGTCCTGTCTCCGGTGACCGCGGGGTACCAGCGGGATTCATGGACTGCGTAGGCGCTTTCACCGTCGATGTATGCCCAGCTGTGGCCGTTCATCTCGGCATCAAGGGTTCCGCCGTATTCGATGTGAATGTCAAAGACGCCTGATTCCGCTCTATCGAAGGAGAGGGTCAGCTCTGTCCCGTTTCTTGTGAATCCCACCGGCCTTGTGCCAACCTCTGCGGATATGGGCTGGAGGGCCTCCATCAGCTCGAGGGTGAGCTCCTCAAGGTCTGTGGCGTTCACTGTGATGGTGGCGGCGCCCCGGACGGTCCTGTTGGCAGGGTCCAGCGACAGCGCAATAGAATAATGCTCTATGTCCGCCTTGCCTGCGGCAGCCCACACATGTGGAAGCCCTCCTGTGATGATGAGAAGAGCCCAAAAGAAGGTTCCCACATATCTCCAGCCGTCCATATGCCTCGAATGTCCTTGGATAATATATAATTATTTAGCTGCCCTGTGTCCTGCAGAATACACCTCCCCCATCTTTGAGAGGGATATTCTGAGGCTCTTCCCGTGTCTGTCTGTGTCTATGAACCCCTTTTCCCTGAGCTTCTTTATGTGATAGCTCATACGGGCCCTTTCATTTAGGTAGCCTGGCGAGTCTTTGTCTTTGCCGTAGAGCCCCAGGATAAGCCGGTCCATTGAGTCTACAGGGCCTTTTTCAAAGAGATACAGGAGTATTGACTCCTCTTCTCTGCCCACTGTTTTTATGGGGAACAGGGGGATCTTTATCACCCGCCGGATGCCTGTGACCCTGCCATCTTCATATGAGGGGAGCGCCATATAGAGCTCTGCGCCTGTCACCGCGCATGCCAGGTAGCATGCTATGCCCACGCTCCGCAGGGAGCCTGAGATATTGACCATCACCTGGTTCCCTGCCTTCTCCTCCGCCTTTATTCTGGCTGCGATGTCTCTTGCGGCGCTGTATATGTCGTCCATGTCCACATGCATCCTTTCCACCTCTGCAAGACCTCCGAGCTCCTTTTCGATCTCCTCGGCCACGGCCTCTGCCTGTCTCTCGCCGGGCCCTGCTTCCTTTCCAAGGACAAGCACCGCCTTGTGGAATGGGAACTGGCGCATCCCTTCTATGAGGGTCTGTTTTGTGTGTCCCACCGGGATGATGTGAACAATCCTTTTCATATGCAAAGGTTGTTTTTGGTTGTATATAAACTTTATTAAAAGAAGATTTATTTTACAGAAATATTTTATATAGTTAAAATTATTTTCTATGTATGAGGTGAACAAAAAATGCAGAACACACAGGAAGACTGCTCATGGCAGGAGGTGTACAGGCTAAACAGCGTCGTCCTAGAAGCGGATGAGGACATATCACAGCTCGACCTCGATGAGATCGACAGGATAGTCATCGGATTCCGAAGTCCGCTGAAACCGCTCCTTAAATTCCATGTGCCGGAGATCCTCCTCGGACACGAGTAAAAGGCCATACCAACATTCGCTCACTCTGGAAGGATCAGAGAGGAATATTAAAATATAATGAGCTCCTATCCTCTATTATGAGAGGTGAAGACGGATGTTAGAGAAGGTTAGAGAATCAGATGTCTCAAGGGCCATAATCGAAGGGTTCACAAAGGACCTCCTGGACCACACATCAACGGACGTGGTGATCGTGGGCTCAGGGCCGGCCGGGCTCACAGCAGCCTATTATCTCTCCAAAGAAGGGATCAGGACACTTATAATCGAGCGCAACATCTATGCAGGCGGCGGCTTCTGGCAGGGCGGATTCCTCTTCCCGAAGACCGTGGTCCAGTCGCCGGGTAATGAGATAATCGAGGAGCTGGGCGTGGAGATGGAGGAGGTGAAGCCCGGCCTCTACATGGCAGACTCCTTCAGGATCGTCTCAAAGCTCCTGTCAAAGACAGCCGAAGCAGGGGCAAAGCTCCTGAACAGCACCTACGTTGACGACGTAATATACAAGGACGGCCGGATCAGCGGCGTGGTGGTGAACTGGTTCCCCATCACACAGATGCCCAAGTTCATCACCTGCATGGACCCAATAGCCCTTGAGGCCAAGGTGGTGATAGACGCCACCGGCCATGATGCGGCCATCTCAACAAGGGCGCGGGAGATCCTGGGCCTGGAATCCATTGACCCCGGTGAAAGACGGCACGGCGCCATGAACGTGAGCGAGGCCGAAGAAGCTGTTGTGGAGCATACAGGCGAGATAATACCGGGCCTTGTCATATGCGGGATGGCCGTTGCAACCATCTACCGGACACCCAGGATGGGCCCCATCTTCGGCGGCATGCTCCTTTCAGGAAGGAAGGCGGCTGAAACAGCATCGGCCATAGTCAGGAAAAAGGTGCCTGTCGAATAGTAACAAAGGAATAAGGAAGGGAAGATGGTTCTCGTATACGGCGAGCCCATCACAAGATGGAGCTGCATGTTCACAGAGTGCTCTGCCAGGTGCTGCAGGGCAGGGCGCGAGGCCACCATACGTGATGTGAAAAGGATCTCAGAGGGCACAGGGCTGAAGGCTGAAGACTTTCTTGAAAACCACCAGGACAGGGGCGGCCTCTTCCACCTGAAGGGCCGGGGCGGCAGATGCATCTTCCTGGGCGACGACCTCCGCTGCAGCCTCCATGAAAAGGGATTGAAACCCATCTTCTGCCAGATGTATCCCTTCAAGTTCAAGGGGATCATCTATGCCGACGACCTTGTGCTCAAGGTGGAGGCCACAAAGGACTGCCCCACCATAGGCAAAGGAGACGTGCTCACCGAGGACTTTGAGATAGCCATCGAGTCCCTTGGCAACCGCTTCCTCAAGGACATCGAGGATTTCATAAGGCTCAGGTCACAGGGGCTGTCCTTTGACGAGATCCTTGCAAAGGTCTAAA
>RFHW01000119.1 GCA_003695745.1 Methanobacteriota archaeon
CGGCAGAGGAGATTAAAGGGCTCGTATAAAAAGGGGGGACCCGCGGAAAGAAGGTCATGCCATAATCCTGTGCAGGATCTCTCTGATGCTCTTCAGGGCAGCCGAGCCGTGATATGTGAAGAGGGGTTTTTTTGTCATGTCCGCCTCTATCACCGCCTCGTCAAAGGGGATGGTGCCTGCAAGCTCGAAGTCAAGGGAACTCCTGACGAACTCCTCCTGGGCAGGTGTGGAGATCTTGTTTGCCACGCCAAGGACCTCCCTTATGCCGATCTCCTGTGATAGGGTGTTGATGCGGTTTGCCGTTTCAACGGCCTTTTCGCTGGGCTCGCAGACAACGAGCATTCGGTCAAACCTCTCGGCAACGTTCCGGCCGAGGTGCTCAACACCTGCCTCGGTGTCCAGGATCAGGACCTCATCCTTCTTAAGCGCAAGATGACGGAGAAGGGCCTTTAAAAAAGCGGTTTCAGGGCAGATGCAGCCCTCGCCGCCGCGCTCCACCGTCCCCATTACGATGAGCCTGAGGCCGTCCCTCCCTGTGGAGAACCTATCAGGTATATCGTCCACCCGCGGGTTGAGCCTGAAGACACCTCCCTCCATCACCGTCCGCTCTCTGATGAGGTCCTTCAGCCCTGATATGGGCTGCGGGTTCTCAAGGCCCAGGGCTGAGTGAAGGTTCATGGAGGGGTCTGAGTCCACAGCAAGGACCTTTCTGCCTTCTTCTGCAAGTATCATGGCCATGGTGCCTGCGAAGGTCGTCTTCCCCACCCCCCCTTTTCCGGAGACCACGAGCTTCATTGTGCCTGCCTCACAAGGACAAAGTCAAGGGTGGCCCTGCCAGCCTCTCCGCCTGTATGGGAGCTGCTGATGGACTCCAGCACCCCTGTGATGTTCCTGCCTGAAGGGTCTATCCGGGCTGTGAGCGTGTCAGTGGCAGGGGCGCCGAAGACCTTGCCTCTCTGGTATATGGTGCTCTTCCCGCCGCCCTTTATCTCAAGGCCCTCAATGGCATATCGCCCCCGGTATACGATGACCCCTTCGCTGCGGTCGAACTCCCTTGGGTTGGTGTTCAAGGTATATGTCCCGTCTCGATTGAACTCGGCGTCGCCGATGAAATGGAGGTCTGAAAAGCTACTGAGGTTCGCTGAGGCGATGATCCAGCTGCCTGTCACGTCAGGTGTGGCCACATCAGAGGTGTTCACAGGCCCGGATGAGGGGGCGGGGGACAGGGAGGGCCGGGTGGTTGACACAGGAGATGTGGTTGTCTCCATTGGGGCGGCTGTCTTAAAGGATGGGGCGGTCCCGCGCCCGGGGTTTTGAAGGGCCATGTAACCTGCTCCAAAGGCTGCCAGTATGACCGCCACAATCAGGGCCGCCGCCTTCCCAGAGGGCATGGCCTTCTCCCGTGGAGGCCTTTCCTCTGCCGCCGTGATCTCGCCCTTCACCTCGTCGAAGCCGCAGCGCGGGCATCTGGGCTCTTTCAGGCCCTTGTACCACCGGCATCTGGGGCACCACGGTGAGAAGCCCTCAGCCCCTTCCTGCCTTTTCTCTTCCACTGCCATCAGAGGGATAAAGGACCGTTAAACCTTAAAAACATTGCCACCCCTTTCAGGAGAGCTCATCCGCTCACCGACAGAGGTGGTAGCCAGATGCTTGGCGAGACCACGGCCGAGTACTGCCTCACATCGCTGCCGAATCCAACGCCGCCCTGGAGGATGGTGAAGATGTTGCCGCTTATGATCGCCTTTTTCACAGGTCTGCCGTTGAGATAGGCGTTTCGTGTCTCGCAGGAGAAATCGCCTGAGATGGGGTTTGATGTGTGGGCGCCGATGAGGCCGTGGACCACAAGGGCCTCCTCCTCGCTTTCGATCCTCTGGCCGCCGGTGACGATGAAGTTGGAGGGCCCCACCTGTGGGAGGCTGGAGTGGGAGGCCCGCACCCCGTTCCCGGTGCTTTCACAACCCTCCTTGGCGGCGGTGTACATGTCATAGAGGAAGCCTCTGAGAATGCCTTTCTCCACGAGCACCGTCCTTTTGGATGCCACCCCCTCGTCGTCGAAGGGCTCGCTCATAAGGCCGCCTTCCATCGTCGGATCGTCCACGATGGTCACATCCGAGAAGACCTCCTCATCCACCATGCCCTGGAGCTTTGACCTCCCTCTCTGCACGTTGTCGGCGCTGAAAGAGGGGATGAGCGCATATTCAAAGAGCTCTGCAACGGCCATGGGCCTGAGTATCACCGGCATCTCACCTGCCTCCAGCCTCGCCGGGTTCAGAGAGCTCAGCGCAAGCCTGCAGGCCTCCCCGGCAACCTCCAGGGGATCTATGTCCTTCCTCCTGGAGACCTGGAAGTGGAATCCTGTGGAAGGTCCGCCGTTCTTTGCCACTGTCGAGAGATAGGCTGAGATGGACGCCTCTTTTTTCACAGCATAGAGGCCCTTTGTGTTGGCTACGGTGGTCTGGGAGGTGCTCCATGAGAGGGCGCCTGCTGTGGGGTCCACGCCTTTATGGTCCCTGCAGGCCCCTACAAGCTCCCCGGCCATCTTGATGCCTTCCTCCACATCCATCTCAAAGAGGGGCTGATCTCTGTCCAGATATCTCTGCTCGCCCGGGAGAGCGTGGTGCCGGTCCTCCTCGGCGCTCCCTGCCACCTTCACAGCCATCTCCAGCGCATCCCCATCGAGCCTGTTTGAAAAATAAAATCCCATTCTGTGGTTCTTCAACACCCTTATGCCATAGCCCTCTGAGCTGTTCTCCTTGAAGAGGTCTATCCCGTATCTCTTTGTCTTCACAGTGAAGGTCCGGGTGCGCAGATGGAATATCTCGGCTTCATCTGCAGTCTTTGAAAGCCTTTTCAGGGCCTCCTCCACCATCATCTCATACCACCCACCGTGGCATATGTCCTTATGGCCCCGCCGCCGTCGCCCACAGGCACCGCCTGGCCCTCTTTGCCGCAGAAGCCGATGTGCATCCCTAAGCCCCTTCCAACGGCGTCCACCTTCTTCAGGATCTCAAGGGTCTCTCCTGAGAGGGCCACATCCTTCACAGGCGATGTGAGCTCGCCTTTCTCTATCAGAAAACCCTCCTCTGCGCTGAACTGGAACACGCCCTTTGCCGTGTCCACCTCCCCTCCCTTCGAGCCCAGAAGATACACGCCGTGGTCTATGCCCTCCAGAAGCTCCTCAAGCTCTGCGCTGCCGGGAGCGAGATGGGTGTTGCTCATCCTCACAACAGGCTGATATTCGAAGCCCTGGGCCCTGGCGTTCCCGGTGTTCTCCATGCCGAGCCTTGAGGAGGTCTCCCTTGAATGGAGATAGCTCTTCAGGACGCCCTTCTCTATGACCGTTGTCCTGCCCGCTCTGGTGCCCTCATCATCATAGATGTAGAATCCAAAAGAGCCCTCTATGGTGGGGTCATCGTAGACCGTCACCTCCCGGGAGGCAACTTCCTCCCCGATCCGACCCTCAAGTATGGACTCGCCCTGGAGCACGTGGTCCGCCTCGACGGCATGGCCAAGCGCCTCATGGATGAAGACGCCTGTGAGCTGGGGGTCGAGGACAACCCTGTATCTGCCGCTTGGAGCGCTCTTTGCCTCCAGCAGCCGCAGCGCCTTTCCAGCCGCCTTCTCCGCCGCCCTCTCAGGCTCTCTGAGGAACTCGAATCCTGCTGTGGCCCCTGTCCTCTCGCTCCCCACCTGAAGCTCGCCGTCCCTTCTTGCAAAGACCGATGCGAAGAAGGCCACCCGCGTATGATCTGATTCGATCCTCGTCCCCTCTGAGTTCATGTAGACCTTGGTTGTGGTGGAGTCCATGTAGGTGAAGGAGGAGCTCACAACACTGTCAATGTCTTTGATGGACTCATAGGCGCGGCGCCCCAGCTCGATCTTGTCCTCAAGAGGCACCTCTGCAGGCGGGACCCGGGGCCTTGTTGAAACCCTGTCCACAACACCTCCGCGGGGGTTGAAGGGCACCTCATCATCACCGCTTTTTGCGGCCTTACAGGCCCTCTGGGCGGCCTCCAGCACATCGCCCGGCTTGTTTGTGGATGCAAAGCCCCATACCCTGTCAAGGACCCTGATGCCGTAGCCGGAGCTCCTGCCTGTGGATATGTCCTTCGCCCTGCCGTCCTTTGTGACTATCGTCGTGGAGCTGCTGGACTGGAATGTGACATCGATGAACCTTGCTGGGAGGCTTAGCACCCGCTCGATGGAGCCCTCCTCAAGCATGGGGCGCCACCTAGAGGACATGCTTCTTGGCAGCTCCCTTGGGCACTTCCTTTGGAACAGGTATGAAGGTCTTTATCCTCTCCAGGAGCCCCTCTGTGCTCTCGCCGGCTGTCAGGGCGTTCTCAAGCACCTGTGAAAGGGTCTTCACCGGGATGATCTCCACCTTCGCCTTGGCCTTCCTGTCAAGGAGTATGTCCTTCATGTTGCCAGAGGGTATTATGACCTTTTTGATGCCTGCCGATATGGCTGCCTCGATCTTGGCCGTTATCCCTCCCACCGGGAGCACATCGCCCCTCACGCTCAGAGACCCTGTCATGGCAACGGACTGATCAATAGGGATGTTCTCCAGAGCGGATATAACGGCTGTGGCCACCGAGATGGATGCGCTGTCGCCCTCCACACCCTCATAGGTCTGGAGGAACTGGATGTGGATGTCATAGCTGGAGATGTCCCTGCCTGTGTGCTTCTTGATGAGGGCGGATACGTTCTGGATGGCCTCCTTGGCGATGGTGCGCAGCTTCCCTGTGGCGATGATCTTGCCCTCCTCCCTGCTCTGGGCAGGCGCCACCTCGGCCACGATGGGCAGGATGACACCTGAGTCGCCTATCACGGCAAGCCCGTTCACCCTGCCCACCTCTGCGCCGGACCTCTTATACACATCATACTCCTTCTTCACGCTGATGTATCTGTCAGCCACCTGCTGCTCCAGAGACTTGGAGAGCTCCTTTGCAAGCTGCACATGCCTCTTTGTCACCAGCTCGGCGCCCTCGTTCACGGCCACATCGCCTGCAGCCCTCACAAGGCCGCCAAGACCCCTGAGCTTGAGGGTGAGCTTGCCCCGCCGCCCGGCCAGCTTCTTGGCCTGCATTATGATCTCGATCACCGCATCCCTCCTGAAATGAGGTATCTTGCCGTCTTTTTTGACCTCCTGGGCCACAAAGCGGACCAGCCTGTTGCGGTTCTCAGGGGTGTCGTCCATGACATCCTTCATATAGACCTCATAGCCATAGCCGCGGATCCTTGATCTGAGGGCGGGGTGCATGCCCTTGATGGCCTCCAGATTCCCGGCAGCGATGAGCACGAAGTCGCAGGGCACAGGCTCTGTCCTCACCATGGCGCCTGAGCTTCGCTCGCTCTGGCCTGTGATGGGATATTTCTTCTCCTGCAGGGCGGTGAGCAGGCTCTGCTGGGAGTGGATGTCAAGGGTCTTTATCTCATCTATGAAGAGCACGCCTTTGTGGGCCTTGTGGATGGCGCCTGCCTCCACCAGATCGTGGGAGGGCGTCTCAAGCCCGCCTGACTGGAAGGGGTCGTGGCGCACATCGCCGAGGAGCGCGCCGGCGTGAGAGCCTGTGGCATCTACAAAGGGCGCCTTCACCCTCTTGGAGTTGTTCACAAGGAGCTTGGGCACCATAACCTCCTCCTTGACCTTCACATACTGCCGCATCATCAGCAGGAAGGTGGTGGCGATAATGCCGCCGAAGAGTATGAGGGGCTGTCTCAGCACAAAGGCATAGGTGAGCGTGAGGAAAAGGATCAGGAGGAAGGTGAGCCTGAAGACGAAGTTTATGGGCATCTCCGCCTTCTTCTTCTGCTCCTTGAATCTCCGGATGATCTCCTCTCCCTCGCCTGCCTTCACCACCTCTATCCTTGGCGTGTTCTTGTCCTCAGGGTTCGGATGGACAAGGATGTCCTGCAGCTCCTCAACAGGCAGGAGCTCGGCCATGCCCTGCCCCAGCATGCTCTTGCCTGTGCCGGGCTCGCCGATGAGCAGGATATGTCTCTTCTGCTTCGCCGCCTTTTTAATGACCTCTACAGCCGTCTCCTGGCCGATGACCTGGTCGATAAGGCTCTCCGGGACCTTTATCTCCTCTGTTGTCTCAAAGTCCATCAGCTTCAATTAATCCGCTCCTTGATACACTCCATAGATAAAAGTTAACGTGGTCAATTATATAGATGTGCCCCCATATATACCTTGCTGAAACTTTTAAGTATATGTTGCAATCCAGGTGCTGATATGATCGTCTTCGGAGGCAGCGCTTCCACCGGGCTTGCAGCGGAGGTTGCAGAGGCGCTGGGGTGTGAACAGGGCAGAGCGGCGGTGAAGACCTTCCCGGACGGGGAACTCTTTGTGAAGATCGAGAGCAGGGTTGAGAAGGGGGATGAGGCCCTTGTGGTCCAGTCAACATCCCGGCCGCAGAACCGGAATATCATGGAGCTCCTCTTCCTCCTCGACGCCCTGCAGGAGATGGGAGCCCGGACCGCTGCCATCATACCATATTATGGCTATGGAAGGCAGGACCGCGCCTTTGAAGAGGGGGAGGCCGTGTCATCGAAGGTCGTGGCAAGGCACATCCAGCTCTCTGCAGAGAGGGTCCTCACCATAAACCCCCATAAAGAGCACATCCTCCATTACTTTGACATACCTGCCAGCTCAGCTGACGCAGCGCCGGCCATAGGCAGATACTTCAAGGAGAAAGGGCTGGAGCGCCCTCTTGTGGTGGCCCCCGATGCAGGGTCAAAGGCCCTTGCCCAGACCGTTGCAGAAACATTGGGCTGCAGATGCGGCAACTGCCAGAAGAGGAGGCTTGGACCTGGCAGGGTCGTGACATCTGCAGAGGGACTGGAGCTGAGCGGCGAGACTGTGATCATCGTGGACGACATCATTGACTCAGGCGGCACGATCGTGGAGGCGTCAAAGGCCCTGAAGGCCGGAGGCGCAGGCCCCATACACGTGGCATGCATCCACCCTGTGCTCACAGGCAACGCAGCCCAGAGGATACTCGACCATGCCCGGGAGCTCGTGGCAACGAACACCATAGATAGCGAATACAGCAGGATATCTGTTGCGCCTCTCATCGCAGAGGCGGTGCGCAAATGGAACCTGTGAAGCCCTGTGCGCCGTAAGAGGACGGGCCTTCCATGGAGCTTGTTTTCCATCTCTCAGGCGAGCACCCTACCATACCCAAGGCCGAGGCGCTGGCCTTTCTCGCCCACCGCGGAGCCGGCCCCGCTGTCATAGCCGATCTGGATCAGGTGCTTGTGTGCAGGACAGAGAGGCTTGAGCCGTCCATCCTCGGCGGCCTTGCCATGACCCACGCCGTGCTGGAGCACCTCGGGACATGCCGGGCAGAGCATGAGAGCATCCGGGCCCTTGCAGCCTCGGTGGACCCGGTGAAAGACACCTTTTCGGTCAGGGTCAGGAGGATAAAGCAGCATTCAAAGGGGCTTTCAACCCTTGATCTGGAGCGTTCGCTGGGAAAGGAAATCAAGGGCAATGTGGACCTCAGGAAGCCGGCCGTCGCCATAAAAGGGTTTTTGACCTCAGGCAGGTTCGTGCTTGGAAAGGAGCTTTTACAGATCAGGAGATCCCTCTTTGATGGCCGCAGACCTCATCTACGCCCTTTCTTCCACCCCTCATCCCTCTCGCCAGCGCTCTCCCGCAGCCTGTGCAACATATGCGGCGCCATGCCTGGGAAGAAGGTCCTTGACCCTTTCTGCGGCACAGGCGGATTGTTGATCGAGGCCGGTCTCCTCGGGGCGGAGGTCTTTGGCATGGACATCGATGAAAGGATGGTCAGCGGCTGCAGGACAAACCTCGAATATTTCGGGCTCTCCGGGGATGTCAGAGAAGGCGATGCCGCTGAGATAGGGTACCGCAGCTTTTTTGACATCGTCATAACAGACCCGCCCTACGGCCGATCGGCCACCACACTGGGAAGAGGGCTGGAAACGCTATATGAAGAGGCGGTGGGATCCATTTACAGCGCACTGAAAAAAGGCGGTGTCGCATGCATCATCTCACCACACACAGTGGACCTTGCAGACATGGCCAGAAGAGAAGGATTCACCATCGTCGGGACCCATCTGCTGCGGGTGCACCGCAGCCTCACCCGCCGAATCGTGATAATGGAAAAATAGCCCTATCCAGCGTCCGACCCCTCCTCTGACCCCTCTTCGCGCCCCTCCTCAGCCACTTCCTGGGCAGGCTCTCCCCCGGTCTCCGCCGCTCTACCCCGCTTCCTGAGCCTCAGCAAAAGGACCAGGGCCGCCAGGAAGATGACAGCCAAAACGGCGATGCGCACAGGCCAGTTCGGCGATTCAGTGGCAACCTCCACCACCTCAACCTGCTGAACCTGAGGCCCCTCTTCGGCAGCGGCAGGCGCGGGCCGGCGGACCATGACCTTCTCAGGCACCTGCGCCGGGCCTATGGAGCCGCCTATGCC